>NZ_JBXAPG010000012.1:17703-103265 GCF_058803765.1 Burkholderia sp. GW821-FHT14F03 | reverse complement strand
CGCGATGTTCGTGGGCCGACGGGCGGGCAGGAGGCCCGAGGCGCTGACGCCGCTGCGTTCGGCGTTGGCCTAGAGTATCTCTCCGCGGAACAGCGCCGCCGCGCAGCGCGGATTCGACGGCCAATACGCATGCATGTAGCTCGCGTGGATCGGGCCGTGGTGGTAGCGCGGCTCGCCGGGCGCGGGCGTCGCGTCGTCCGTCCCGCCGGGCCGGTGCGCGACGCCAGCCGGCGCGAGCGGCGTGGCGAAGCGCGAGTAATGGAACGCATGCCCGGCGAGCGCGCCCCAGCGCGTGTCGAGCGTTTGCATGCCGAGCGCCGCGAAGCGCCGCTGCATCGTGGCGTGGCCCGGCAGCAGGCCGAGCATCGGCGTGGTCGCGCCGTCCACACCGGTCAGCGTGTCGCACAGATAGAGCAGGCCGCCGCATTCCGCCACCACCGGCCGCCCGGCCGCGACGTGCGCGCGGATCGAGGCCGTGCTGCGCGCGTTGCCGGCGAGCCGAGCCGCATGCAGTTCCGGATAGCCGCCCGGCAGGTACAGCGCGTCGCATGCGTCGGGCAGCGTCTCGTCGGCAAGCGGCGAGAAGAAAGCGAGCCGCGCGCCCAGCGCTTCGAGCAGGTCGAGATTGGCCGGGTAGACGAACGAAAACGCGGCGTCGCGGGCGATCGCGATGCACCGGCCCGCGAGCATCGGGTCGAGCGCCGGCGCATCGTCGGGCGCATCGAAGTCGATCGCGGGCGGCAGCGCCGCGAGCGCGGTCCCGGCCAGCGCGTCGGCCGCGCGGTCGAGGCGCGCGTCGAGATCGGCGATGTCGTCGGGCTGGTGCAGCCCGAGATGGCGCGCGGGCAGCGCGAGCGCCGCATCGGCCGCGAGGTGGCCGAGCCAGCGCAGGTCGGCGGGCAGGGCGTCGCGCAGCAACTGCGCATGACGCGCCGAACCCACGTGGTTCGCCAGCACGCCGTGAAACGCGAGGCCCGGCTGGAAGCGCGCGAGCCCGAGCGCGACCGCGCCGAAGGTCTGCGCCATCGATTTGCCGGAGATCACGGCGGCCACCGGCACGTCGCAGGCGCGCGCCAGGTCCGCGCTGCTCGGCGTGCCGTCGTAGAGCCCCATCACGCCTTCGATCAGGATCAGGTCCGCGTCGCGCGCGGCCCGCGCGAGCAGCGCGCGGCACGCGTGCGCGCCGACCATGCCGAGGTCGAGCGTGTAGACGGGCGCGCCGCTTGCGCGCGCGAGCAGCATCGGATCGAGGAAGTCCGGGCCGGCCTTGAATACCCGGACCCGGCGGCCGAGCCGCCGATGCAGGCGCGCGAGCCCCGCCGTGACCGAGGTCTTGCCCTGGCCGGACGCGGGGGCGCTGACGAGCAGCGCGGGACAGGCGGCCATCGCGTCAGAATTCCACGCCGCGCTGCGCCTTCACGTGCTGTTCGCGATACGGGTGCTTGACGAGCCGCATCTCGGTCACGAGGTCGGCGGCCTCGATCAGCGCATCGGGCGCGTGGCGGCCGGTGACGACGACGTGCAGCTCGCTCGCGCGGCCCGCGAGCGTCGCGAGCACCTCGTCGAGCGGCAGATACTCGTACTTGAGCACGGTGTTCAGCTCGTCGAGGATCACCATCTGGTATGCGCCGCTGGCGATCATCCGGCACGCCTCGTCCCAGCCCTTGCGCGCGGTCGCGACATCGGCGTCGCGGTCCTGGGTGTTCCAGGTATAGCCGTCGCCCATCGTCACGAAATCGCATTGCGCGTGCGCGCCGAGGAAGTCGCGCTCCGAGGTGTGCAGCGCGCCCTTGATGAACTGCACGACGCCGAGGCGCATGTCGTGGCCGAGCACGCGCACGGCCATGCCGAACGCGGCCGTGCTCTTGCCCTTGCCGTTGCCGGTGTGGACGATCAGCAGGCCCTTCTCGACGGTCGCGGCGGCCTGTTTTTTCTCGTGGCCGGCGCGGCGGCGTTCGGTCATGCGCTGATGCGATTCGGGATCGGTTTTCATCGGAACGGTCCTGTGAGGAAGGAGGAAAAGTCAGAACGGGCCGGCGAGCGCGACCGTCACGCCGGCGTGACGCAGCTTGCGCACGCGCAGCGCCGCGCCGTGCGCGGCGAGCCGCGCGCACGGTTCGCACACGCCGTCGACGCCGAGCCGCGCGCGCGCGGCGGCCGACGGCGCACTGAAATCGTGCGCGGACGCGGCGGCCAGCCGCGCGGCGAGCGCGGCGCGCGGGAAGCCGGCGAGCGGCCAGCCGCGGCGCGCGCAGCAGGCGAGCAGGCCGGGTTCGCGCGCCTTGTCCTCGACGGTGGCGACGACCGCGATCTGCGCGGCCGTCGCGCCGGGCGCGCAGGCGAGCGCGGCGTGGATCGCCGCGTCGATCGCGTCGGCCGTCACGCCGGCGCGGCAGCCGATGCCGACCGCGAGCCGCGTCGTCATGCGCGGCGCGGCCCGGACGAGAAAGCGGGGCGGCGCGAAAGCAGGTGAGTCATCAGTCGATCGAAGCGAAACGCCGGCGCGCGGCCGGCGGAATTCAGCGCCCGGGACCGTTCCCTCGCGGGCCGGGCGTTCGGCGAGCGGCGCTCGCCCCGTGCGCTGGCCGGTATCCGGGCTGGCCGCCGGGGCGCCGCCGCCTTCCCGCCCGAGGTCGGACAGTGGCATGGAGCGGCGCCTGCGCACGCCGACACGGGCGCGCGCGGGCGGTTGACCGTTGCGGGGACAGCACAGGCCGGGCGGCGCGAGCCGCCTCCTGTTTCCCGTTTAACTGCGCGCGAAGGACATCGCACGCGGGCACCAGACGCGCGCATACGATAGCATAGGCGCGCGTCCGATCCGGCCCCTGGAGCGCGGCGCGACGCAGCCAATGACGATGACAATGACGAACAGGGAGATTCGATGAGCTTCACCCGACAGATCGGTTGTGCCTGCGGCGCGGTGCGCCTGCGCTTCGAGGGCGAACCGGCCGCGGCCGCACTGTGCCATTGCGAGACCTGTCGCCTGTTCTACGGCGTGGTGGTCTGGGCCGCGACCGCGTGGGACGCCGCGTGCATGGCGGTCGATGCGGACGGCGACGCGCTCGGCCGCCACGCGCATCCGACCAAGCGCATGGCGCGCCATTTCTGCCGCCGCTGCGGCGATGTGCTCTACGGCACCAACCGGCTCGGGATGCGAGTGGTGCCGAACGCGTTGTTCATGCGCGCGCACGACGGCGCGCTGCCCGCCGCGCTGCGGCCCACCATGCATCTGTTCTATCGCGTACGCGTGCTCGACCTCGACGACGCGCTGCCCAAGTACCTCGACGGCTGGGACGGCCCGTTATGGGACGGCCCGTCATGCGATGCCCCATCCCGGGGCGGCCCGCCGCACACGCCGGATGCGCCCGCCGCGCCTTGACGCGCCGGGCCCCCCCACCTACACTCGCAGGCGTTTTGGTGCTCGCGCGCGGGATCTTCGCGCGCAGTTAAACGGGAAACAGGGCGCGTCGCCGCATCGCGGCCGCCGCCAACCTGTGCTGCCCCCGCAACGGTAAGCGAACGCATCGCGCGAGCGATGCACCGCCCGCTTCGACGCGCGCCGCCCGGCGCGCGGATCCGCCACTGGACGCGTGCGCCCGGGAAGGCGAAGCGGCGTGTTCGCCAGCCCGGATACCGGCCGAGACATCGGGTTCAGCGCCGCGGGGAGGCGGCGCATTGTCCACGGCCGCGTCATGCCGAGCGCCGTCAGGCGGCCTCGATCGTTCCCGCCGCCATCGCCCGCGCGATGCCCGGCGTGACACGACGGCGGCGTGCCGGCGCGCTCCAGGGTCGACCGTTCGCACAGGGAAGCACCATGCTCAAGGCTTTTTTCCGTCTCTTCAACGACAGCCCGGCCGAGTTGCGCGCCAAGATCGTCGGCATCTATGCGCTGCTGATCGCGTTCAACATCGGCGCGTGGCTGTGGGCGTTCGCCGCGTTCCACGGCCAGCCGGTGCTGCTCGGCACCGCCTTGCTCGCCTATACGTTCGGGCTGCGCCACGCGGTCGACGCCGATCACATCGCGGCGATCGACAACGTCACGCGCAAGCTGATGCAGGAGCGCAAGAGCCCGCTCGGCGCGGGGCTGTTCTTCTCGCTCGGCCACTCGACCGTGGTGATCCTGCTGTCGGTCGCGGTGGCGCTGACCGCCGCGTCGCTCGCGACGCGCTTCGACGGCATGAAGGAATGGGGCGGCGTGATCGGCACGAGCGTGTCGGCGTTCTTCCTGCTGCTGCTCGCGTTCGCGAACCTGCTGATCCTGGTGTCGGTGCATCGCACGTTCCGCGCGGTGCGGCGCGGCGAGCCGCTCGTCGAGGCCGACCTCGACCTGCTGCTGAACCGGCGCGGCGTGCTCGCGCGGCTGTTCCGGCCGGTGTTCCGCGTGGTGTCGCGCAGCTGGCACCTGTATCCGGTCGGCTTCCTGTTCGGGCTCGGCTTCGACACCGCGACCGAGATCGCGCTGTTCGGCATCTCCGCGACCCAGGCGCAGGGCGGCATGTCGTTCTGGTCGGTGATGGCGCTGCCCGTGCTGTTCACGGCCGGCATGACGCTCGTCGACACCACCGACGGCATCCTGATGATGGGCGCGTATCGCTGGGCGTTCGTGCGGCCGATCCGCAAGCTCTACTACAACATGACGATCACCTTCGTCTCGGTGCTGGTGGCCGTGCTGATCGGCGGCATCGAGGCGCTCGCGCTGATCGCCGACAAGCTCGCGCTCAAGGGCGGCTTCTGGGATTTCATCGGCATGCTGTCGGATCACTTCGGCATCCTCGGCTACGGCGTGATCGCGCTGTTCCTGCTGAGCTGGCTCGTGTCCGCGCTGATCTACCGCTTCAAGGGCTACGACCGGATCGACGTGACGCTCGCCTCCTGAGGCCGCGCGATCCATCCCGCTTCCTTCTCATTCGACTACCTTCGACGGACTCCATCATGCAGATGCGCAAAATTCCCGTGACCATCGTCACCGGCTTCCTCGGCAGCGGCAAGACCACGCTGCTGCGTCACATCCTGTCGAACGCGGGCGGCCGGCGCATCGCCGTGATCGTCAACGAGTTCGGCGAGCTGGGCATCGACGGCGAGATCCTCAAGGGCTGCGGAATCGGCTGCGAGGACGCGGCGGGCGAAACGGCCGGCACGCTGTACGAGCTGGCGAACGGCTGCCTGTGCTGCACGGTGCAGGAAGAGTTCTACCCGGTGATGGAGGCGCTCGTCGAGCGCCGCGACGAGATCGACCACGTGCTGATCGAAACCTCGGGCCTCGCGCTGCCGAAGCCGCTCGTGCAGGCCTTCAACTGGCCGTCGATCAAGAACAGCTTCACGGTCGATGCGGTGCTGACCGTGGTCGACGGTCCGGCCGCGGCGAGCGGCCAGTTCGCGGAGAATCCTGGCGCGGTCGACGCGCAGCGCCGCGCCGATCCGAACCTCGACCACGAATCGCCGCTGCACGAGCTGTTCGCCGACCAGCTGTCGGCGGCCGACCTCGTGATCCTGAACAAGACCGACTTGCTCGATCCCGCGCACCTGGGCGCGGTCGAGGCGCTGATCCGCGACGAGATCCCGCCGCAGGTCAAGATCGTGCACGCGCAGCGCGGCGAGCTGGATCTTGCGACGCTGCTCGGCATCGAGGCCGCGTCGGAGGAAACCATCCACCTGCGCCACGATCACCACGGCTCGGCCGACGACGCCGATCATCATCACGACGCGTTCGACTCGGTGACGGTCGAGGCGCGCGTCGGCTCGCGCGAGGCCGCGCTCAACGCGCTGCGCCAACTGGTCGAGCACCACGCGATCTACCGCGCGAAGGGCTTCGCGGCCTTGCCCGGCGCGCCGATGCGGCTCGTGATCCAGGGCGTGGGCCGGCGCTTCGACAGCTACTTCGACCGCCGCTGGGCGGACGGCGAGGCGGACCTGAGCCGCTTCGTGCTGATCGGCGAGGATCTCGACCAGGCCGAGCTGCAGCGGGCGCTGGACGCGGCGCTCGCGGCCGAGCCGCAACAGGCGTAACGCACCGATGCATCTGCTGCGCACCACGCCGGGCGGCTTCGTCGACGACACCGAGGGCGTGATCCGGATCGACCAGCGTCCGGCCGACATCGTGATCCTCAGCTCGGCCGACACGACGCTGTCGCTGCTCGCGGCCGCGGTGCCGCGGCTGGGCGAGGGCTTTCCGAGCGTGCGGCTCGCGAACGTGACGTTCCTGCGCCAGCCCGCGTCGGTCGATTTCTACCTCGACGACGTGCTGCGCCACGCGCGCGTCGTCGTGATCGACCACCTCGGCGGCGAGAGCTACTGGCCGTACGGGATCGAGCAGGCGGTCGCGCTCGCCGCGCGCGCGCGGCAGTCGCTCGCGATGTTCTCGGGCGACCTGCAGGAAGACCCGAACCTGATCGCGAAAAGCACCGTCGATCCGGCGCTGTGCCGGCAGTGGTGGCGCTACCTGCGCGAGGGCGGCCCGCAGAACGCCGAGGCGCTGCTGCGCAGCAT
Organism: Burkholderia sp. GW821-FHT14F03; assembly: GCF_058803765.1. Lineage (NCBI taxonomy): Bacteria > Pseudomonadati > Pseudomonadota > Betaproteobacteria > Burkholderiales > Burkholderiaceae > Burkholderia > Burkholderia sp. GW821-FHT14F03. The sequence continues at coordinate 96,779 of NZ_JBXAPG010000012.1, read as the reverse complement.
CGCGCACCACGCGCTCGGCCACGGCGCGGAGCCGCCGCCGCCGCGCCCGCTGCCGGCCGCCGCGCTGTACCACCCGGACCATCCGCACCCGACCAGCGAGGATTGGCGCGCGCGCTGGCGGCCCGGCGCGCCGGTCGTCGCGATCCTGTTCTATCGCGCGCACTGGCAGGCCGCCAACACGGCGGTGTTCGACGCGCTGTGCGAGGCGCTCGAACGGGAAGGGCTCAATCCCTTGCCGATCGCGGTGACGTCGCTGAAGGATACGCTGAGCCGCGCGGTGCTCGACGCGCTGTGCGCCGAGCATCGGGTCGCGCTCGTGCTGAACACCACGGCGTTCGCGGCGGGCGCGCTCGACGATCCGGCGCCCCCCGCGCTCGCGGGCGACGCGCCGGTGCTGCAGGTGATCCTGTCGGGCGGCAATCGCGACGCCTGGCAGGCCGATCCGCAAGGGCTGCACGCACGCGACATCGCGATGCACGTGGCGCTGCCCGAGGTGGACGGGCGCATCATCACGCGCGCGATCAGCTTCAAGGGGCTCGCCTATCGTTGTCCGCACACCGAAGTCGACGTGGTGCGCTACCAGCCGGACTCGGAGCGCATCGCGTTCGTCGCCGAGCTGAGCCGCCGCTGGTGCGCGCTGCGCACGCGCGCGAACGCCGACAAGCGGGTCGCGCTGATCCTCGCCAACTATCCGATGAGCGAAGGGCGGATCGGCAACGGCGTCGGGCTCGACACGCCGGCCTCGGCGCTCGGCGTGCTCGCGATGCTGCGCGAGGCCGGCTATCGGGTCGCGGACCTGCCGGCCGACGGCGACGCGCTGATCGCGCGCCTCACGGCCGGCGTGACCAACGATCCGGCGCGGCGCGCGCTGCGCCCGGCGTTCCAGAGCTATGCGCTCGACGACTACCGCGCGCGCTTCGCGCGCCTGCCGCAGGCGGTGCGCGACGCGCTGAACGCCCGCTGGGGGCCGCCCGAGGCCGACCCGACGCTGCGCCGGGAGCGCTTCACGATCGCGGGCTGGCGCGCGGGACACGTGTTCGTCGGCATCCAGCCTGCGCGCACCCGCGACGGCGACGACTACGCGAGCTATCACGACGCGGACCTCGTGCCGCCGCACGCGTATCTCGCGTTCTACTTCTGGCTGCGCGACGCGTTCGGCGTCGACGCGGTGATCCACCTCGGCAAGCACGGCAATCTCGAATGGCTGCCGGGCAAGAGCGTCGCGCTCAGCGACGCCTGCTGGCCGGACCTCGCGCTGGGGCCGCTGCCGCACCTGTATCCGTTCATCGTCAACGATCCGGGCGAGGGCAGCCAGGCCAAGCGGCGCGCGCAGGCGGTGATCATCGACCACCTGATGCCGCCCCTCACGCGCGCGGAGAACTACGGGCCGCTGCAGGACCTGGAGCGGCAGGTCGACGAATACTACGAGGCGCTGATGGTCGACGCGCGCCGCGCGAAGCTGCTGCGCAAGACGATCCTCGCGACCATCGTCGAACACCGCCTGCACGAGGAACTGAGCATCGAGGCGCCGCGCGACCCGGGCGGCGAGGATGCGCTGCTCACGCGCGTCGATGCGTGGCTGTGCGAGCTGAAGGAAGCGCAGATCCGCGACGGGCTGCATACCTTCGGCGCGTCGCCGCGCGGGCGGCAGCGGCGCGACACGCTGCTCGCGCTCGCGCGCTTTCCGAGCGGCGACGGCGCGGGCGCGAACGCGGGGCTGATCGGCGCGCTCGCGCGCGATCTCGCGCTCGGCGACTTCGATCCGCTCGCGGCCGACTGGGCCGCGGCGTGGACCGGCCCGCGGCCGGCCGAACTGCTGGCGTTCGGCGACGCGCCGTGGCGGCATGCGGGCGATACGCGGGAGCGGCTCGAATGGCTGGCCGCGCGCCAGGTCGCGCGGCTGTGCGGCGACGACGAGGCCGAGTGCGACGCATCCGCCGAGCCCGCGCCGGGCAGCGCCGCGTTCGCGGCGCGCTGGCCGCGTGCGCAGGCCGTGTTCGACCGGCTCGCGGGCACGCTGCTGCCGCGCCTCGATGCTTGCGGCCCGGAAGAGCTGACGCAACTGCGGCGCGGGCTCGACGGCCGCTTCGTGCCGCCGGGGCCGAGCGGCTCGCCGTCGCGCGGCCGGCCCGACGTGCTGCCCACGGGCCGCAACTTCTATTCGGTCGACACCCGCGCGGTGCCGACCCAGGCGGCCTGGACGATCGGCCTCAAGTCCGCGCAGCAGCTGGTCGAGCGGCACCTGCAGGAGCACGGCGACTATCCGCGCGCGGTCGGGCTCTCGGTATGGGGCACGGCCACCATGCGCACGGGCGGCGACGACGTCGCGCAGGCGCTCGCGCTGCTCGGCGTGCGGCCGAAGTGGGCGCACGGCAGCCATCGCGTGACCGATTTCGAGATCCTGCCGATCGAGATCTTCAACCGGCCGCGCATCGACGTGACCCTGCGCGTGTCCGGCTTCTTCCGCGATGCGTTCGCGAACCTGATGCACCTGTTCGACGCGGCGGTGCAGGCGGTGGCGGCGCTCGACGAGCCGGAGGACCTGAATCCGGTGCGCGCGCGGATCGCGCGCGAGGCGGCCGCGCTGGCCGCGCGCGGCATCGCGCCGGACGAGGCGCGCCGGCGCGCGGGCTGGCGCGTGTTCGGCGCGCGCCCGGGCGGCTACGGCGCGGGGCTGCAGCAGCTGATCGACGAGCGGCGCTGGCAGACCGACGCGGATCTCGCCGACGCTTACCAGACCTGGGGTGGCTACGCCTATGCGCAGAACAGCGCGGGCGAGGCCGCGCACGATGCGTTCGGCGCGCGGCTCGCGAGCATCGACGCGGTGGTGCAGAACCAGGACAATCGCGAGCACGACCTGCTCGACTCGAACGACTACTACCAGTTCCAGGGCGGCATGGCGGCCGCGGTGCGGCACCGCTCGGGGCGCCAGCCGGGGCTTTATCACGGCGACCACAGCAATCCGGCCGCGCCGCGGGTCGGCACCTTGCGCGAGGAGATCGCGCGGGTGGTCCGCTCGCGCGTGGTCAATCCGAAATGGATCGACGGCGTGAAGCGGCACGGCTACAAGGGCGCGGCCGAGATCGCGGCGACCGTCGACTACCTGTACGGCTATGACGCGACCGCGCGCGTGATCGCCGATCACCAGTACGCGCTCGTCACCGATGCCTACCTGAACGATCCCGCCACCCGCGCGTTCCTGCGCGAACACAATCCGCAGGCCCTGCACGGCATCTGCGAGCGGCTGCTCGAAGCGATGCAGCGCGGCCTCTGGCAGCAGCCGGGCGCCTACCGCGAGACGGTGGAGGCGCACCTGCTCGCGACCGAACAGCATCTGGAAGGAATCCGACGATGACGCATCCCGCCCACGCCGAGGCCGCGCGCCCGGTGTTTCCGTTCACGGCGCTGGTCGGCCAGGCGGCGCTGCAGCAGGCGCTGCTGCTCGTCGCCGTCGACCCGGGGCTCGGCGGCGTGCTGATCAGCGGGCCGCGCGGCACCGCGAAGTCGACCGCCGCGCGCGCGCTCGCCGCGCTGCTGCCCGAGGGCCGCTTCGTCACCTTGCCGCTGTCGGCGAGCGAGGAGCAGGTGACGGGCACGCTCGATCTCGCGAGCGCGCTCGCCGACCATGCGGTGCGGTTCGCGCCGGGGTTGATCGCGCGCGCGCACCAGGGCGTGTTGTATGTCGACGAGATCAACCTGCTGCCCGACGCGCTCGTCGACACGCTGCTCGACGTCGCCGCGAGCGGCGTCAACACGGTCGAGCGCGACGGCGTCTCGCATCGCCACGCGGCGCGCTTCGCGCTGGTCGGCACGATGAATCCCGAGGAAGGGGAGTTGCGCCCGCAACTGCTCGACCGCTTCGGCCTGATGGTGGAACTCGACAATTGCTTTGAGAGCGGGCAGCGGCAGGCGATCGTCAAGGCGCGGCTCGCATTCGACGCGGACCCGGAAGGTTTTTGCGCGGGGCGGCGCGATGCGCAGGCGGCGCTGGCCGAACGGCTGCGCGCGGCGCGCGAGGCGTTGCCCGCGCTCGAATTCGACGAGGCGGTGCATGCGCGCGTCAGCGCGCTGTGCATCGAGGCGGCGATCGACGGCCTGCGCGGCGACCTCGTGATGCTGCGCGCGGCGCGCGCGCTCGCGGCGCTCGAAGGCGCGGCGGCGATCGACGTCGCGCACGTCGAGCGGGTCGCGGCCGAGGTGTTGCGGCATCGGCGCGGCGTGCCGCCCGCGCCGTCCGCGCCGCCGCGCGAGCCGGCCGCGATGCCGAACGACGCGCACGGGCAGGACGAGCCGGACCGAGAGCCGCCCGAGGCCGGACCGGCGGGCGGCGAGGGCGATTGGGGTTATCTGCCGCCCGAACCGGTTGCGACCGCAACGGTGAAGGGCGTGGTGCCGCTGCCGCTAAAAAAACGCTGAGCCATCGAACGGATGCCGCCGCTGCGTCGAGCAGCGGTCTTCGATGGCGCGCAGGCAAGGGCGTGACGCCGGATCCGCACGGGCGGCCCGGCGCGCGCATCGCATGGCCGGCCACCCTGGCCGCGCGGCGCGGCGAGCGCCTGCGCGCCGCGCATCTGCGCTATCGGCCCTACGCGGCGCGCGGCGGCGTGCTGCATTGTTTCCTGCTCGACTGTTCCGCGTCGATGCTCGAAGGCGAACGGCTGGCGCGCGCGAAAGGGCTGATCGTCGCGCTGTTCGAGCGCGCCGCGCGCCGGCGCGAGACGGTGGCGCTCGTCTGCTTCGGCGGCGAGACGGCCGAGCAGCGTTTCGGGCCGGCCGTGCCGCGCTGGTGGAATGCGCGCTGGCTCGCGCCGGTCGGCGGCGGCGGCGGCACGCCGCTCGCGCGCGGCGTGGCGGCGGCCCAGCGCGTGCTCGCGCAGGCCGCGCGCCGGCAGCCCGCGCAGCAGCGCTGGCTGTGGGTGCTGTCGGACGGGCGCAGCCAGGAAACCCCGGCCCGCCCGACCCAGGTCGACCAGATCGTGTGGGTCGACTTCGACGACGCGTCGCTCAGGCTCGGACGCGGCGAACGCCTCGCGCAGGCGTGGGGCGCGCTGTGCTGCGCGCCGGAGGATCTGGTGCGGGGCTGAGCGTTTGCGCGGCGGTGAGGGGCGTCGCGCGGGGGCGAGCCGGTCGGATTCAGGCTTGCGCCGATGCCTCATGTGTCGCGCGGGCGCGGCGCAACTGCGCCATCGGCACGGAATCGACCACCGGGTCTGCCCAGGGGAGTGAACCCGTCGGCCGGATTCAGGCTTGCGCCGCTTCCTCGTGCGTCGCGCGATCGCGGCGCAACTGCGCCATCAGCACGGAATCGACCACCTGGTCTTCCCAGATCAGCGCCTCGCGCCGCACGCCCTCGACGCGGAAGCCCGCTTTCTCATAGACGCGCCGCGCGCGCGGATTGAACGAAAAGACCTCCAGCTCGACCCGGTTCACGCCGAGCGCCTCGAACGCGAACTCGACGAGCAGGCGCGTCGCTTCATAGCCGTATCCCTGATTGCGCGCCGCAGGATCCCAGATGCCGATCCGGAACGACGTGCTGCGATTGGCCGCCTGGAAATCGTTGAGCACGACTTCGCCGATCAGCCGGCCGTCGACGACGATGCCGTAGTCCCAGCGGTCGGGGCTGGCTTCGAGCCGCGCGCAATGCGCGGTCACGTCTTCCAGGCTGTGCGAGGCATGCGTGCCGGTCAGGCGACGCAGTTCGGGATCGTCGAGCGACGCGAACATCGCGGGCGCGTCGTCGCGGGTCAGCGGCCGCAGCGTGACGCGCGGGCCGTTCAGGATGGGTTTTGTCTCGGTAGGCATCGGTGCGTGTTCTTGGTTTTTTTAGGTTCCGGGATGCGGACTGCGCGCGGCGCGGAAGACGCCGTTCCGTTCGCATGCGGTGCAGCGCCGACATTGTGCGCGAACGTATTCGAGGACTCAAGGCGATTCGCGGGGCGGCGCGAACTGCGTGTGGCATCGGGCCCGGACGCCGGCTCCGCGTACTTGACTTCACAAGTCCTGAATATAAATATAAATTCATGCATGGGAATTTTAATGTCGATTCCAATGGCGCCCTGACCGCCGCCCGCACTCATCGAACGCGAGCCGGAGGTGTTCGGGGCGCTGCCCGCGCCCCTCGGGTTGCGCGGTGACGACGGTTTCCAGGGAGGCACGGATGGACTTCACGCTGAATGACGACCAGCGCGCGATCGAGGCCGCGATCGCGCGGATATGTGCGCGCTTCGACGATGACTACTGGCTGGAACGCGATCGCGAGGGCGGGTTTCCGCACGCGTTTCATGCGGCGCTCGCGGAGGCCGGCTGGCTCGGCATCGCGATGGCGCCCGAATACGGCGGCGCGGGGCTCGGCATGACCGAGGCGGCGCTGATGATGCGCACGATCAGCGCGTCGGGCGCGGGCTTGTCCGGCGCGTCGGCGGTGCACGTGAACATCTTCGGGTTGAATCCGGTGCAGGTGTTCGGCACCGAGGAACAGAAGCGGCGCTTCCTGCCGCCGCTGATCGCGGGCAAGGAGAAGGCGTGCTTCGCCGTCACCGAGCCCGACGCCGGGCTCGACACCACGCATCTGAAAACCCGGGCGGTGAGGGCGGGCGACCATTACCTGATCACGGGCCGCAAGATCTGGATCTCGACCGCCCAGGTCGCGGACCGGATGCTGATCATCGCGCGCACGACGCCGCTCGAACAGGTCGCGAAGCCGACCGAGGGCCTGAGCCTGTTCTATACGACGCTCGATCGCGCGCGCGTGGAAGTTCGCGAGATCGAGAAGATGGGCCGTCGCGCGGTGGACTCGAACCTGCTGTTCATCGACGAACTGCGCGTGCCGGCGGCGGACCGGATCGGCGTCGAGGGCGAGGGCTTCCGATATCTGCTGCACGGACTCAATCCGGAGCGGATCCTGATCGCGGCGGGGCTCGGGCAGGTCGCGCTGCGGCACGCGACGCGCTACGCAGGCGAACGCGTGGTGTTCGGCCGGCCGATCGGACAGAACCAGGCGATCCAGCATCCGCTCGCGCTCGCGTGGATGCAGCTGGAGGCGGCGTGGCTGATGGTGATGAAGGCGGCGGCTTGCTACGACGCGCAGGCGTCGTGCGGCGCGGAGGCCAATGCGGCGAAGTACCTCGCGGCGGAAGCGGCGTTCCAGGCGTGCCAGACCGCGCTCGCGACCCTGGGCGGGATGGGCTACGCGAAGGCGTATCACGTCGAACGTTATTTGCGCGAGTGCATGATCCCGAGAATTGCGCCCGTCAGTCCGCAGATGATCCTGTGTTTCATCGCGGAAAAAGTACTGGGCTTGCCGAAATCCTATTGAATGCCCGTTGTCGGGCGCGCCGCGCGTCCTGATCCGGGCAAGAGGGCATAAACATAAGACCTCGGGATAATTCGACACTACAATGACGCCAGCTCGGGCATCCATCCGGAAAATGATTTGGTGGACTTAGCAAGCGAGGAAGTTTGATCGCGCTTGCGCCGCCGCGACAGGTCCGGCAGCGGCTTCACGTCAGTCAGCCGTGCGCGCGTACGGCTGATATCGCACCGGCCCGAAGGGCCGATCCTCCGATGGAAAAAGGTTGGACCGGTCGATCTTTTCGTCGCCCGAGCATTCGTGCTCCCGTTGGAAGCGGACGATTCCGCATGGGTGGGGCGGGAGCACGCCGTGTCAACTGAACAGGATGATGTGCTGTGCTGAGCAAGACGATTCTTTCGAGCGCCCTGATGTTGACGCTCGCGGCCTGCGGCGGCAACGAACCGGCCTCGCCGATCAGCCCGGCCGGCCACGTGGATCACGCGCGAGTCGCACCGGCCGGTCTCGACGCGATCACCTCGACCAAGCTTCAGACCTTGCTGACATTACGGGCGCTGAACCGGCACGCCAGCGTCGCCGACGTCATCGATATCGTGTCACGCGAGTTTCTCGATACGCCTTATCAAGGTGGCATGCTGGTCGGGTCGCCCGATGCGCCGGAGCGGCTGGTCATCGATTTCAGGGGGCTGGACTGCTTCACGTATCTCGACTACGTCGAGGCGATCCGGAGAACGAGCGCGACGCAGAGCTTCACCGACAGCCTGATCTCGACCCGCTACGTGGACGGCCAGGTCGGCTTTGCCACGCGGCGTCATTTCTTCACGGACTGGTCGGACCGGATCCCGGTGCTCGCCGATGACATCACGGCGACGCTGAGCGCGCACGCGGTCTCGGTGGACAAGCAACTGAACCTCAAGGCCGATGGCGGTACTTATCTACCGGGCTTGCCGGTCAGGGCCCGGACGGTCGTCTACATCCCGGGCGAATACGTCGACGCGCATGTCGTCGGGCAACTGCGGAGCGGTGATTTCATCGGCATCTACGCAAAGACCGAAGGGCTCGATGTGACGCACGTTGGCTTCTTTATCCAGACGAGCGCAGAGCCGGTATTCCGGAATGCGTCATCGAGGCAAGCGAACATGAGCGTCGTGGATACGCCCTTCCTCGACTATGTGAGGGATACGCCGGGCATTGTCGTGCTGCGGACGAAGGCTTGAGCGACGCCTTGTTTCCTGGGATGGGGGCCGGCGAGCCCGTGCGAAGATAGCCCATCGGCCAGATGCTGGAGATGACAAGCGACGGCTGGCGGCTAGTACGGGGCATTCGCCCACAACATCGCGCGGACAGTCAAACGTCGTTGGCAATCCGTAAGCGGACGTCCGTCACGACGCGGCGATTTGTTCACAGGCTTTTCGGGGCGGCATGAGGCATACCGTTTGTCCGGTGATGAAAAGGCAAGTCCACAGGATGTAAAATTTTCGCAATGATAGTAATCTCCCTGTTTTTCACTAGGGCTGCCTACGGTGGAATTCTGTTAGAAGCTGTCACGGACTACTTGGGTGGTCACGTCAGCTCATCGCCCTGCAAATCGGCCAAGGAACATCATGCTGACTCGTTTGAAAGTCGTCGGGTTCAAGAATCTTCGGGAGATCGACATTCAGTTCGGTCTGTTCACATGCATTGCCGGTGCCAATGGTGTGGGGAAATCGAATCTGTTCGATGCAATCACTTTCTTGTGCGATTTGGCATCCATGCCGATTCTCAAGGCATGCAGCAATGTGCGCGGTACACATGGCCGGGCGTCAGAATTCGAGTCACTATTTTTCCATGAAAAGGGGGAGAAAGAACTCCGAATGGAATTTCTTGCGGAGATGATCGTCCCAAATGACGTTGTCGATGATTTCGACCGCAATGTCAAGCCTACGGCGACCTTGCTTGAATACTCCTTGGTGCTTCGCCTCAATACTGAATCGACACTTGGTTCTTCAAAAGATCCGATCCACATCGAACGCGAAGAATTACGTGCGAAGCCGTCCAGTGAAGCGCATAAATTCCTTACGTTCAACGTCGGTGCTGATCTCGCTAAGAATAAAAAGCTGATCTTTGGACCTGGGCCACGTACGTCTCCATTCATCGAAACCGACAGCAAGGATTCGGACATCACAATCTTGCTGCGCAGCGACCGTAGCGGCGGGCAACCTCAGAAGATATCCGCCCGCAAGAGTCCGCAAACTATTCTTTCCGGCGTTAATCTGTCATCACACCCGACGGCCTTGGCTGCCCGCAGAGAAATGCAGTCGTGGCGTATGTTGCAATTGGAGCCTTCGGCATTGCGCGCGCCGGACGATGTGTTTGACGACGCATCGCTTTCCCCCACGGGGAAGCATATGCCCAATACTTTGTTCCGTTTAGGTAGGTACAGCGATATTGCGAATCGATTGGCCGATTTGATCCCCGGAGTGACGGCCTTGGATGTAGATACCGATGAGACGAGGCAGCAGCGCACACTATTGGTGAAGATGAGCGATGGTCGTTCGTATCCCGCGAGTTCATTGTCGGACGGCACGCTTCGGTTCCTCGTACTTGCAGTGCTGGCCAGCGATCCAGATGCCAAAGGGCTGGTGTGCTTGGAAGAACCTGAAAACGGCATCCATCCTTTGCGCATTCCTGAGATGCTTCGCTTGGTCAAGGAACTTTCCGATGCCGACTTGTCGGGAGAGGAGCTTGCCGTTCAGCATTCGTTGCGACAGGTCATCATTAATACACATTCGCCACTGGTCGTAGCTGAGCTTTTAGACGACGAATTGCTCTTTGCTGAATCCTTGCGCCTGCACGGGGCCTCGTTTGCAAACTTTAAGCCTATTGGCGGGACTTGGCGCGCGCGCGCGCCAAGCGCGTCCGATTCAGGATTTATCACACGGGGCGAGTTGCACGCCTACCTCTCTGGCATGCGAGCGAGGTCAAGGAACAATGGTCCTAAACACGTTGTGGACCATTTGCCGCCGATTGAGACACTGGATCTTTTTCGAAGTGCCTGATCGCATGGCCTATATATGAAAACTCTGACAGTAACGCTACTTACTGATGGCACATCGGATCGGACTCTGCTGCCTATTGTCCAGTTTCTCTTGGACAAGTGGAGCCCGTTTCCCCATCGAACGCTGTTCGCCGACGGACTTCATTCAGGTGCACTCAACGCCAGGCTTCCTCGGGTAATCGAGCTTTTTCCATGCGATCTGCTTTTTATTCATCGAGATGCGGAGCGCGAGCCTCTTGAAACCCGCGTTCAAGAAATCCAGACGGCGCTGGCGGAGTCTGCGCCCCAGCACCCTCCGCATATTTGCCTTGTACCGGTGCGGATGACCGAAAGCTGGTTGCTGCTGGACGAACTGGCGATCCGTTCAGCCGCTGGCAATCCTGATGGACGTACCCCACTCAAGCTCCCCAAAGCCGCTGCCGTTGAAGGGCTCGCGGACCCCAAGAGCAAACTGTTCGATTCACTAACGGCGGCAGCCGAGGTGACAGGAAGGCACCGGCGAAGGTTCAGTCCGGAGGCCGCACGGCATCGCGTAGCGGAGATTCTCGATCCAAGCGTGCTGCGTCAACTTGCGTCTTTTCAATTTGCGGAAAAACAGGTCATAGATTTTTTTCGTACCAACCTCACCGTGCCCTCAGAGAAAACGCATAAAGTCACCCCAGGCCCATCAAAGCAACGCGATAGAAGTCAAGGGTAGCGGCGATGAGCCGCTTGGTCTCGGAGACTGTCCGTTCCGGAGATAGGACTGTTCAGACGCTGGCGAACGGGAGTTGATGACTCACCGGCCTTTAATGCGAGGACTGACTGATCTGGTGGCAAGATCATCGACGCGCCGGTTGCCCCTTGGCAATGCGGTGGTAAAGAGGCGCGTGCTGGCCAGGATCAGGCGGATGGCCGCTCTACGCTCGACAGCCGCCGTCCGTCCCAAGATGCTGTGAGGGACCGGAGTGGGTCGGTAAGCGACACCCACTGAAGCCAGCGGGTCGTTGCGTATGGTCGATAACAAGCCGCTCTCCGGTTTCAAATCACGCAGTTTCGCCGCGCAGCTTCGGCGTCTTATGTAGCTCGACCCAGAAGCCATTGAGTTGATCGTCTTGTACGTTGAACCGGCGCAGCCAACTTTCGGTTGCTACGACCGTATTGAGCAGAGGTGCAGTACTGTCCAGTGTTCCGTCTTGCAGGGTATCGACGTCATCCGCGATGATCTGCCGCAGTGCACGATTCAGAATGACGTACGCGGCGGGTGGCGATACGGGGATGCCTGGTCCATTGGATACGCCGGACTGTGGTGCGACGCCGGCCTGAATGATTAAGCCTCCGTTGCTCAGCGGAATACGGGCGAACCAATCTGGCGGGAGTCCCAGGGCCGATGCGCCGCCGACAGCCGCGACCAAGTCCGCATCGAGCGCATTGAGCCAGTCAACTGTTTTGATCTTCGTGTAGAGCTTGCGGATGGTCGAGCGCATTGGGTCGCCGACGTCGATGCCAGGGCCGAAGCGGCGCGCGTAGAAATACTCGCTGGCTTCGTTCGGCCGACGCCCCATCGGAGGGACGTTCACGGCTAGCCCGCCATGGCCATTGACTGTCGGCAGCGCTTCAGCGAACGCGCGGAACATTGCTTCGAATACGTCGGGGCGGTGTGCGATAAATGCTCGCGGCACTGTGAAGGCCAGCCCGTCGAGCCCGCGTTTCCGCGCAGCCTTCTTTTCGCTAAGCGCGAACACCGTGAACTCATAGAACCCTGCGGCGAGCTTGTGGTCGGCGCTGGTCATCGCGACCGCGAGGGTCTCATCGGCGGGGACGCTCGTCGCGAGCCTTTCGAATCCAGGCGACTTATCGTACTGGATCGGTTCTTCTCCCTCGGAATAGAACCAGCGCAGCGGCCCCAACTTCGACGGTGTCTGGCCGGTCGCCTTTTCGACTGCGTGCTGATACGCCTCGATCGCAGCACTGTACTGCTTAAAGCAGCGCACCAGCGCTTGGCGAACCTCGGGGGTGAAGCCGTTGCGGAAGTAGAGCACGCCCCGCACGACTAGGGCGGCACCCGTAATCGCTTTTTGATGCGCGGGCTCGTAAAGCCCGAATGGCATGGTGTCCGCGCGTTGCGGATCCTTCGCCCAAGCTGCAATCTCGTCGTTCGTCATGGCGTTAAAACGGGCCGGCGTGTATAGGAGAAGACGGCCCAGGTCCGGGGCAGGGCACAGGCGGGGGCGACGGGCCTCCAGGCGCGCTGCTGTTGCCGTTGAACAAGTCGTCAAGTTCGGATTGTCGCGCGGATTGCCTCGAGCGCGAGGTTTGCTTCTGGCCGTCGTCGTCGCCGCATCCGAAATCGGCCGCGCCGAGGTGGACAAACTTCGACGGGCCGCCTGCGATTTCGATGTAGTCGTCTTTCTGGTCAGGACCGTAGCGGTCGCCGGGGAACTTCATTTCGACGACGGCCCGGACATTCGCTCATCCGCTCGGTGAGCCATCGGCCATCCGCTGCCCGGCGCTTGGCACCCGCCAGCGCGCCGCCCCCAGGCTCACCCGACCCGCCCCCCGAAGCCGCCTGAAGGGCAGGCCGGTGCAACTCACCCCATCACGACTTCACCCACACCCCACCCGCGCCCGGCGTATCGCCCTGCGTCCACCACTGCGCGCAATACTTCGCGCCCTGGTACATCACGCACGAGCCGCCGGTATACGCGACCGTCGACGACCAGTTCGGCAGCGCGCCGCCCACGGCCTTCCAGACCGGAGCCTGGCCCGGCGTGTCGCCCTGGGTCCACCATTGCGCCGTATAGGTCGTCCCCTGATAGGTGACCGTCGCGCCCGCCTGATAGGCGACGCCCGGCACCCACGGCCCGGGTTGCGGCGGATTGCCCGGATTCGTGCCGCCGCCGTAGCTCGGGTCCTGCGTCACGCCCGTGCCCCACTTGCCGTCGAGCTTCTTGAAGATCGTCGAGAACGCATAGGGCGTCTGCGTGACGCCCGAGCAGGTGTCCGACGCCGATCCGGTGTTGCTCGCGCACGGCTGGTCGCGCGCCACCGACCACATCGCGAAGAAGCCGTAGCCGTTGTTGATCGCGGCGTTCACCACGCTCTGCGCGTTGGCCAGCGTGAAGATTTCGCCCTGCGTATCGTTCTGGCCGATCATCGGCGTCACGCCGACGAGCTGCCACAGTTGCGCGTTCGTCTTCGGCTGCCCGACCGACTTGTACGCCGTGTCCAGCTGCGAATACAGCCCCTGCGCCGCGCTGATCGCGGCCGCGCCCATGTCGACGCCCGACGGACCGTAGTCCATCGTCATGATGTTCACCGAATCGAGCGCGACGTTGTTCTTCACGGCCGCGTTCAGCACGCCCAGGCCTTCGTCGATCAGGCCGCTTTGCAGCGTCGGCAGCGTCAGCGTGACGTGCAGTGGCTTGCCCTTCGCCGCATAGTCCGCCTGCAGCTGCGCGACCGCCTGGAAGTTGCGCGCGAGCGAGGCCGCATCGTCCTGCGCGGAACCTTCGATGTCGAAGTCGATGTGCGTGAGCGCGTAGGTGTCGATCACCGTCTGCAGCGCGCTCTTCAGCGCGGGCACGGTCGTGCAGGCCTGCGCGAGCCCCGTGCCCGCCGCACCGCCGAACGAGACCGCGACCTCGCCGCCTTTCGCCCGGTAGTTGCTGATCGAGGTCGCGATCGTCGTGAGCAGGTCGCCCGTCGCGCCATTGCCGATCGGCTGCACGCCGCCCCACGACGGCTGACAGCCGTTGCCCGCGACGACGAACGCGAGCGTGAATTGCTGGATCCCCTGCTGGACGCCGATCTGGTCGACGAGCGGTGTCGGATAGAGCGTCAAGTCGATGTAGGGCGCATAGACGCCCGCCGCCTGTGACAGGCTCGCCGCCGCGAACAGACCGCCCGCGGCAAGCGCGCGCGGGAGCAGATGTGACAACACGCTGGATTTCATTGTGTTCTCTCCATGGTTATGAACGGTGCGCTGGCCTGCGCATCGCCACCGCGGCGGGCCGGACAGGGCCGGTCCCGGGCGCGGCGTGCCCATCTTGGAGGATTCCAATCGTTTAGTGAATAGTTGGTTGTTATTTTTGTTGATTGATTTGAAATCGGAAATAATAAACCAATTTAATGCCAGCATGATACCAATCTAATACCTCATGAGACATCCCGCCGCGCCCCGTGCGGCGGGCGTTTCAGCGATACCAGCGGGGGGTGTAGACCCAATCGCGGCCATTGTTCAGGAAAACGCGCCGGGTGGTCGAGGAGCCGACGATGACCATCGTCCGCATGTCCACCTGATCGGCGCGCAAGGCGCCGAGCGTCGTCGTGACGAGGGTCGCGCCGGGCCGGCCGATGTCGCGGCCGAGTACGACGACGGTGTCGGGCGCGCGCCAAGCGCGCACGGTGTCGAGCGCGCGGTCGAGCTGCCAGGGGCGCGCGCGCGAGATCGGGTTGTAGAACGCCATCACGAGGTCCGCCTGCGCCGCGTGCCGCAAACGGGTTTCGATGATGTCCCACGGCTTCAGGTTGTCCGACAGCGACAGCATGCAGAAATCATGGCCGAGCGGCGCGCCCGCGACGGCGGCGGTGGCGAGCGCGGCCGAGACGCCGGGGATGATCTCCAGTTCGACCGTCGCCCAGGCGGGGTCGCCCATTGCAGGAGCGCCGGCCGCCGGCGCGCCGGCCGCGGCGTCGAGCGCTTCGAGCACGGCCGCGGCCATCGCGAACACGCCGGGATCGCCCGACGACACCATCGCGACCCGCCGTCCCTGCGCGGCCAGCGCGAACGCATGGCGCGCACGCTGCATTTCCTCGCGGTTGTCGGTCGGATGCAGGCGCTGGCCCGCGTGGAACGGGCCGGCCATCTCGACGTAGGTCGCGTAGCCCAGGATGTCGGTCGCATCGTCGAGCGCGGCGCGGGCGGCGGGCGTCAGCAGCGCGGCGCTGCCCGGGCCGAGGCCGAGCACGGTCAGGCGGCCGCGCGCGCGGCCGAGCCGTTCGACGGGCACGGGCCGCGCGCAGACGGCGATCGCGAGGGTCGGCGTCGCGCCGGCGGCCGGCGTGCAGTCGGGCGCGATCGTCGCGAGCGTGTCGGCGAGCAGTGCGGGGGCGTCGTGCGCCGCGCCGGTCGCGAAGCGCAACGGTACGCCGAGCTGCCCGGCCGCCTGCGCGAGCGCCGGGTGGCCCAGTGCGGACGCGGGCGCGACCAGGGCCGCGAGGGCGTGCGACGCGAGCCCGGCTTCGGTCAGTGCGGCGCGGACCTGTTGCGCAAGCGATTCGGCTTCGGCATGCGCCCCGGCTCTGGTTTCGGTTTCAGTCCCGACTCCAGCTTCGGCCCTGGCCCCGACACCGTAACCGACTCCGGCTCCGACTTCGACTTCGACTTCAGCTTCGACTTCGACTTCAGCTTCGACTTCGACTTCGACTTTAGTCCCGACTCCAGCTTCAGTTCCGACTTCGGCCCCGGCTTCAGCCTCAGCCTCAGCCCCAAATCCGGCTCCATCACCCACACCGCATTGCGGCGCGCGCCCGTCCGCCCTGGCGGCGCGCGCCTCCAGCGTCAACGCGACCACGACGCTGCGCGGATGAATCAGCAGCGTGTCGGCGCGCGCATGCGCGCGCGGCGAGATCTGGATCGTGCGCGTCGCGCCTGCATCGTCGCGCGGCAAGGCCACCGCGTCGAGCCAGGGCGCCGCGCCGTCGATGCGCACCGTCTCGCCGGCGAGCAGGTCGGACACGAAACGCTTGCCGTGGTCGAGGTCCGCGAGCGTGTAGCCGTCGGGTGGATTGAGCAGGCACGCGCCGAAGCGCAGTTCGCCGCTCGTCGTGATCGCGGGCGCGCAAGCCAGCGTGGCGGCGATCGCGCGGGCAAGCGTGTTGACGCCGGCGAGCCCGCCCAACAGGGGCACCACGGTGCTGCCGTCCTCCGCGACGGCCAGCACCGGCGGCTCCGCGCCCTTGTCGGCGAGCAGCGGGGCGATGCAGCGGATCACGATGCCCGCCGCGCACAGCGCGACGATCGGCGTGCCGCGCCGGTACAGGTCGCGCAGGTGCACGCCCAGTTCGTCGAAAGCGACGTCGGCGCGCGCGCGGCTCGCGAGCGCGTGCACCTGCGCGCCCGGCTGGCCGGCCTGGATGCGGCGCGCGACGTCGAGCGCGCCGGGGCCGAGGACGATGATCGCGGGCGCGGTGGTCAGGCTTGCCATTTCTTCCCCGGCACGACGAGCAGTGAAAAATACGGCGAGGCCATCGGATCGACCTCCGCGAGCGGCACGATGCGCTGGTTCGTCATCGTCGCGCGCTCGACATAGAGCGCGCGCTGCGCGAGCCCGAGTTCGTCGAGCACGCGCCGCACCTTCGCGAAATTGCGGCCGAGCTTCATCACGACGGCCGCGTCGGCGCGCGCGAGGCGCTCGCGCAGGTCCGCCTCGGGCAGCACGCCGGACAGCACCGACAGGCTCTGGTTGCGATACACGAGCGGCGCGCCGAGCACCGCCGCGCCGCCCAGCATCGAGCACACGCCGGGGATCACTTCCGCGTCGTAGCGCGCGGCGAGCCGGTCGTGCAGATACATGTAGGAGCCGTAGAAGAACGGGTCGCCCTCGCAGATCACCGCGACGTCGCGGCCCGCGTCCAGATGCGCGGCGACCCGCGCGGCGGCGGCGTCGTAGAAGTCGGCGATGATCGTTTCGTAGCAGAGCGGCGGCGCGAGCGCCTCGGTGGTGACGGGGTAGACGAGCGGCAGCTGCGTCTGCGCGTCGTGCAGATGCGTCTCGACGATGCCGTATGCATTGCCTTTCTTGCCCTTCGCGACGAAGTGCGCGACCACGGGGGCGGCGCGCAGCAC
Source organism: Burkholderia sp. GW821-FHT14F03 (assembly GCF_058803765.1). Taxonomy (NCBI): domain Bacteria; kingdom Pseudomonadati; phylum Pseudomonadota; class Betaproteobacteria; order Burkholderiales; family Burkholderiaceae; genus Burkholderia; species Burkholderia sp. GW821-FHT14F03. The sequence goes on along the minus strand of NZ_JBXAPG010000012.1, from coordinate 79,604 downwards.
GCGCAGCGCCTTCAGCGTGAGCAGCTCCGGGTCGCCGGGGCCGACGCCGACGCCGTACAGCCGGCCGGCCGCGCGCGGGCCGTCGTCGAGCGGGACGCCGTTCATTCGGCCTCCGAGGCGAGCGCGTTGACGGCGGCGGCGGCCATCGCGCTGCCGCCGCGCCGGCCGAGCACGGCGACGAACGGCACGCCGCGGCTGTCGGCGGCCAGGAGCGCCTTCGATTCGGCCGCGCCGATGAAACCGACCGGGAAGCCCAGGATCAGCGCGGGGCGCGGCGCGCCCGCATCGAGCAGGTCGAGCAGATGGAACAGCGCGGTCGGCGCGTTGCCGATCACGACGATGCTGCCCGCCAGATGCGGCCGCCACAGTTCGAGCGCGGCCGCCGAGCGGGTGTTGTCGAGCGCGCGGGCGAGATCGGGCACGGCGGCGTCGCCGAGCGTGCAGATCACCGGATTGGCTGCGGGCAGCCGCGCGCGCGTGATGCCCTCGGCGACCATGCGCGCGTCGCAGAGAATCGGCGCGCCGGCCGCGAGCGCCGCGCGGCCCGCGTGGCCCGCGCCCGGCGAGAAGCGCAGGTCGCGCACGATATCGACCATCCCGCACGCGTGGATCACGCGGACCGCGACTTTTTCGAGGTCGGCGGGGATGTCGCGCAGGTCCGCTTCGGCGCGGATCGTCGCGAACGACCGGCGGTAGATTTCCTGGCCGTCGCGTAGGTAGTCAAGCATCGGTGAAGTCCTGAAGCTGGCCGGCTCCGTCGAGATGGAGCGCGGCCTGATCGATCGTCAGATGGCGCGCGAGGACGCGGCCGAAGCCCGTCGTCCCGTCGCGCCGATACAGGTCATAGTGCCCGGGCGAGGCCGCGAGCAAGGTGTGCGCGGCGGGGTGCGGCAGCGCGCAGCTGCGCGCGCAACCGCTCAGGTGCACGTCGCGCGCGCGCGCGAGGCGCGCGGCGAGCTGCCGCGCATCCTGCTTGGTGTCCGCGAGCGCGCGCGCGCAGCCCGCGGACCCCGCGCAGGCGACGAGATGGGCGAGCGGCTGCGCGGGGTCGCACGCAAAGCCGAGCGCATGCAGCCGCGCGAGGACGCGCCCGGCCGCCGCGCGCGGCACGCCCGGCAGCAGCACGCCTTGCCACGGCGTGATGCGCAGCGTGCCGTCGCCGTCCTGGGCGGCGAGCCCGGCGAGCGCGCGCAGGCCGGCCGCGTCGAGCCGGCCGAGCGGCGCCTGCGCGCCGACATGGCAGGTGTCGGGCGTGTGTTCGGGGTGAATGCCGAAGCGCCGCGCGAGGTCCGGATCGGGCCGGCGCCAGGCGTGCAGCTCGGGGTCGCGGCGCCAGGTGTGCGGCGTATGCGCGGCGGCATGCGCGAGCAGGGCCTCGGCCGATTCGCGCGCCAGCAACGCGCGCATGCGCGTGACGTCGGGCGGCGCGAGCGCGACGAACGCGCACAACAGCGCGTGCGTGAAGGCGCAGGCGTGCTCGGGGCGGATCGCGGCGAGCGCGGGGCGCACATCGGGCGCGCCCGCCCTGGGCGGGCAGCCGGCAAGGCCGACGGCGAGCCAGCGTTCGCCGCGCGCGTCAAGCAGCGCGGACAGCCACAGATCATGCGGATGATCGAGCGCCGCGAGCCGTTCGCCGCCGTCGAGCAGCAGCGAGAACTTGGGCGACAGCGCGGCCAGGCGCGGCTCGCTCTGCAGCATCGCGAGCAGCGGCCCGGCCAGCGCGGCGCTGTCGAGCAGCGCGTGCGGGTCGCGGCCGGCGGTCGGGCTCAGCAACAGGTTGCGCACGTCGTCGCGCGCGGCGACGCAGGCGTCGTCGGCATCGTCGGCGACGCGCGGGCCGAGCCCCGCGTCGCGCAGCGCGCGGGTCACGGCGGCCTCGCGGCCGGCGCGCACGCCGCGCAGCTGGAGATTCGCGCGGTTGGTCGCCTCGATCGCGCCGGAGCCGTCGCGCTCGGCGACCGCGGCGATCGCTCGCGCCTGGGCGGCGTCGAGCGCGCCGCCGGGCAGGCGGATCCGGCACAGCCCGCCGTCGCGCGCCGCGACGATGCGCACGAGCCCCGGGCACGCGGACGCGCGGGGCAGGGCGGAGGCGGCAGTGGAGTCGGCTGGAGTCAAAGAGGCACCGGGTCGGTGTGCGCGGCGGCCCGCGCCGTCCGCGCGCGCGGACGGCTGGCATGGCGGCGTCGGCACACCCCGTCCGACGCGGACCGTCACATACGAAAACCACGCCGGCAGGTCTCCTGGCTCGCAGGTCGGGGCCCGCGCGCGGCCTTCCCGGCAGGGCCAGTGGCATGCTGGCGCGCGGACTCGCTGCGCACAGTTGCGGGGGCAGCCGCAGCGATGCGCGAAGCGGCATCCTGCGTTCCCTGTTAGGCCCTGACGGGCACCGGCGAACGAACGCCGTAGCATACCCGATTCTGGTCGGGCCTTGCCGGGTAAGGGTTTGCAGGGAATCAAATAAATTCGGCGGGGACGTGAAGGCGGGGGGCATGCGGATGCCGCCGAGCATCGGGCGGGACGACGGATCTGCTTTCGGCGCGACGTTGCGGGGCCGACGGCCGCGGCGTGCCCGCGCGCCGCGTGAATACGGCTTGCGCATGCGGGCATGCGTATCGCGCCGCTGCCCGGAACGGGCCTGGCGGAAGCGCCGGACTCATTCATCGGTTCCATTGCGACCGGCGTCGGCGAGCCGCACGGCCGCGTGAAGCGAAGCGCTGATTGCACACGTCGTCGTACCAGAAAACCGGCGCGATATGCGCCGGCATACGCCGGCAGTGGCCCGAGGCTGCTGCCCGGCACGGGCCTGGCGGAAGCGCCGGACTCATTCACCGGCTCTCTTGCGACCGGCTGCGCACGTCGTCGAATCCGAAAGCGGACGCTATACGCGCCGGGCATACGCCGGCAGCGGCCCGACGGCGCTGCCCGGCACGGGCTGAGTGGAAGCGCCGGACTCATTCATCGGCTCCGCTGCGACCGGCGTCGGCGTGCCGCACGGCCGCGCGAAGCAACGCGCCGTTTGCAGGCGCCGTCGAATCCGAAAACCGTCGCGACACGCGCCGGCCACGCCGCGACAGCAACCCGGCCGAGGTCGCCGCAAGCGCATGCCCGCGCCGCATCGCGCTGTATCATTCCTCCTTTGTCACCACACCGCCAGCAACGTCGACGGAATCATGGAACGGGAAGCAAGCATGACCACCTGGCTGACGGTGGTCGGGATCGGCGACGACGGTTACGCGGGCCTTGGCCGCGCCGCGCGCCGCGCATTGTTCGACGCCGCGCTGGTCGTCGGTGGCGAACGGCATCTGGCGATGCTGCCCGCGCGCCTGCGCGCGCGGCGCGAAGCGTGGCCGCGGCCGTTCGATCTCGCCGCGCTGCTCGCGCGCCGCGCCGAACGCGTCTGCGTGCTCGCGAGCGGCGATCCGATGTGCTTCGGCGTCGGCGCGACGCTGGCGCGCGCGCTGCCCGTCGACGAACTCCGGATCCTGCCCGCGCCGTCGTCCCCGTCGTTGGCCGCCGCGCGCCTCGGCTGGGCCCTGCACGAAGTCGACACGCTGTCGCTGGTGGGCCGGCCGCTCGCCGCGCTGCGGCGCGCGCTGTACGACGGCCGGCGTCTCATCGTGCTGAGCGCGGACGGCGCGACGCCCGCCGCGCTTGCCGCCTGGCTCGTCGGGCACGGCTACGGCGCGACGCGCCTCAGTGTGTTCGAGCACCTGGGCGGTCCACTTGAACGGCGCATCGACGGACGCGCCGATGCTTGGTGCGCGCCGGACGTGGCCGCGCTCAATCTCGTCGCGCTCGACTGCCGCGCGGCGGCGCACGCGCCTGCCGCGCGACTCGCGCTGACCCCGGGGCTGCCCGACGACGCCTACCGGCACGACGGCCAGCTGACGAAGCGCGACGTGCGCGCGCTCACGCTCGGCCGCCTCGCGCCCGCGCCCGGCGAACTGCTCTGGGACGTCGGCGCGGGGGCCGGTTCGATCGGCATCGAATGGATGCGCGCGCACCCAAGCTGCCGGGCGATCGCCATCGAATCGCATCCTGCGCGCCACCGCTTCATCGAGCACAACCGCGATGCGCTGGGCGTGCCCGCGCTGCAACTGGTCGCGGGCCGCGCGCCCGATGCGCTCGCGGGCCTCGCCGCGCCCGATGCGATCTTCGTCGGCGGCGGCGCGACCGGCGCGGGCGTGCTCGACACTTGCTGGGCGGCGCTCAAGCCGGGCGGCCGGCTGGTCGCCAATGCGGTCACCCTCGAAGGCGAGGCCGCGCTGGTCGCGTGGCGCGCGCGGCACGGCGGCGCGCTCACGCGCATCGCGCTCGCCGAGGCCCAGCCGCTCGGCGGCTTCGAGACCTGGCGCGCGGCGCTGCCCGTCACGCTCTACGCGGTGGACAAGCCGCGCGAGGACGCGCGCTGATGCGCGACGAGACCCCCGAACAGCCCGCCCCGCTGCGCAGCGGCTACACGACGGGCAGCTGCGCGACGGCGACCTCGCTCGCGGCCGCGCGGCTGCTGTTCGACGACGTGCCCGGCGACGCGGTCGAGATCGTGCTGCCGAAGGGGCAGCGCGTGCTGATGCGGCTCGCGTTCTGCCGGCGCACCGACGACGGCGCGGAAGCGGGCACGATCAAGGACGCGGGCGACGATCCCGACGTCACCCACGGCGCGCTGGTGTTCGCGAGGGTGCGGCTCGCGGCCGCGCCCGGCGTGCGTTTCCACGCGGGGCCGGGCGTCGGCACGGTGACCCGCGCGGGGCTCACGCTGCCGGTCGGCGAGCCGGCGATCAACCCGGTGCCGCGCCGCATGATGAGCGAGCACCTGGGCGCGCTCGCGGCCGAGCACGGCTATGCGGGCGGCTTCGAGGTGACGATCGGCGTCGAGGGCGGCGAGGCGCTTGCGCTCAAGACGATGAACCCGCGCCTCGGCATCGTCGGCGGCCTGTCGATCCTCGGCACGACCGGCATCGTGCGGCCGTTCTCGTGTTCCGCCTACATCGCGTCGATCCACCAGGGCATCGACGTCGCGCGCGCGAACGGCATCCGCCATCTCGCCGCCTGCACCGGCAACGCGAGCGAGGACACCATGCGCGCGTATTACGGCCTGCCCGACATCGCGCTGATCGAGATGGGCGATTTCGCGGGCGCGGTGCTCAAGCACCTGCGCCGCGCGCCCGTCGAACGGGTCAGCCTGTGCGGCGGCTTCGGCAAGCTCAGCAAGCTCGCGGCCGGCCATCTCGACCTGCACAGCCGCCATTCGAGCATCGACTTGCCGCAGCTCGCCGAGTGGGCCGCGCAGGCGGGCGCGGCCGCCGCGCTGCTGGACGCGATCCGCGCCAGCAACACCAGCCAGCAGGCGCTCGCGCTCGCGCATGCCGACGGCATCGCCCTGGGCGACGCCGTCTGCGCCCGCGCGCTGCGGGTCGCGCGCGACATCGTGCCGCCGTCGGTGGCGGTCGAGATGTTCGCGATCGACCGCCAGGGCGGCATCGTCGGCATCGCGCGATGACGGCCGCGCCGCGCATCCTGCTGCTCGGCGGCACGGGCGACGCGCTGCGGCTCGCGCGCGCGCTCGGCCCGACGGCGGTCTACAGCCTGGCCGGGCTCGGCAAGGTGCCGGACGACCTGGCCTGCGCGGTGCGGGTGGGCGGCTTCGGCGGGGCGGACGGGCTCGCGCGCTATCTGGCCGAGGCCCGCATCGACCTGCTGATCGATGCGACCCATCCGTACGCGGCGCGCATCAGCGCGAACGCGGCGTGCGCCTGCGGGCGGGCACGCGTGCCGTACTGGGCGCTGCGGCGCGCGCCGTGGCAGCCGGGCGCGGGCGACGACTGGCGCGGCGCGCGCGATTGGGATGCGGTGCGCGCGCGGCTCGCGCCGTTCGCGCGGCCGCTGTTTACGCTCGGCCGCGAGCCGCTCGCGCATCTCGACGCGGTGCCGCCGCACCAGCACTGGACCGTGCGCTGCCTCGACGCGCATCCGGGCCGCGCGCGCGCGCGGGTGCTGGCCGCGCGCGGCCCGTTCACGCCGGACGGCGAACGCGCGCTGTTCGCGCAGTACGGCATCGACGTGGTGATCAGCAAGAACAGCGGCGGCGCGGCGACGGAAGCCAAGCTCGAGGTCGCGCGCGAGCGCGGCCTGCCGGTGATCATGGTCGAGCGTCCGGCGCTGCCGCCCGCCGATCGCGAATTCGACGGCGTCGCCGCGCTGCGCGCCGCGCTCGACCTTTAACGCCTGTCGGACAGGCCAGACGGAGCAGGACATGACGGTGTATTTCATTGGCGCGGGGCCGGGCGACCCCGAACTGATCACGGTGAAGGGGCAGCGCCTCGTGCGCACCTGCCCGGTGATTCTCTACGCGGGTTCGCTCGTGCCCGAGGCGGTGCTCGAAGGCCATCGCGCCGAACAGGTCGTGAACACGGCGGAATTGGATCTGGACGCGATCGTCGCGCTGCTCGCGGCTGCGCATGCGAAGGGCCGGGACGTGGCGCGCGTGCACTCGGGCGACCCGTCGCTGTACGGCGCGATCGGCGAGCAGATCCGCCGGCTGCGCGCGCTCGACATTCCCTATGAGATCGTGCCGGGCGTGACCGCGACGGCCGCCTGCGCGGCAACGCTCGGCGTCGAGCTGACGCTGCCCGACGTCGCGCAGACGGTGATCCTCACGCGCTACGCGGGCAAGACGACGATGCCGGCGGGCGAGGCGCTGGGCGGCCTCGCCGCGCACCGCGCGACGCTGGCGATCCATCTGGGCGTGCGCCATCTCGCGAAGATCGTCGACGAGGTGTTGCCGCACTACGGCGCGGATTGCCCGGTCGCGGTCGTGTATCGCGCGAGCTGGCCGGACGAGGTGCGCGTGACGGGCACGCTTGCGGATATCGTCGGGAAGATCGCGGCGACGCCGATCGAGCGCACCGCGCTGATCCTGATCGGCCGGGTGCTGACCGCCGACGGGTTCGCGCGCTCGACGCTGTACGCGAGCGCGGACTGATCAGGCGCGGCTCGCGGCCGCGACGGGCAGCGGCGCGAAGCGTGCGGCCATGGCGAACATCACGAGGCAGACGACGGCCATGAAGGCCCAGGCGGGCGTGAGGTCCGCGAGGTTCTGCCGGATCAGGCCGGCCGCGAACGGGAACAGGCCCGCGATCAGGTAGCCGATGCCCTGCACGAACGCGGTCAGCGCGCCGGCCTCGGCCGGCTGCGTGACGTGATCGAGCGCGACGATCAGCGACAGCGGAAACAGCGCGCCGATCCCGAGACCGATCAGCAGCGCGGCCGGCAGCGCGAGGCCGAGCGGCGACGCGATCAGCACCAGCAGGCCGATGAGCAGCGAGCCGATCGCCGCGAACAATGCCGGACGACGATCGCGCAGGCGGTCGATGAAGCTGGAAACGAGCAGGCCCGCGGTGACTTCCGCGACCGTCACGCCGCCGAGCAGGCCGCCCGCGGCCTCGGGCGACCAGCCGAGCGACACGAAGTACGGCGGCAGCCACGCGAGCACCAGCGTATAGGCGCCGGTGCCGAGCCCGAAGAACAGCGCGAGCAGCCACGCGCGCGAACCGCGCGCGCCGTGGCGGCCTGTCGTCGCGGCGGGGCCGCCCGCCCGGGCGCGGCTCGCGAGCGGCCACAGCACGGCGGCCGCACAGGCGGGCAGCGCCCAGCCGGCGAGCGCGGCGCTCCAGTCGACGCGCGCCGCGGCGAACGGCGTGACGACGCTCGCGAACACCGCGCCCCCCATGATCGAGGTCGAATAGAAGCCCATCACGCTGCCGGCGCGCGCGGCGAAATGCGTCTTGATGAAAGTCGGCAGCAAGGCCTGCGCCATCGCGATGCCGGCGCCGGCCGCGAGCGCGCTCGCGAGCAGCACGGCCGGATGCGCGGCGGCGAGCCGCGCGGCGCAGGCGAGCGCGATCAGCGCGACGCCGAGCCAGACGCCCGCGCGCACGCCGGCGTGACGCTGCAGCCAGCGCGCGCCGAGCGCGCCCGCGCCCATCAGCAGGATCGGCACGGTGGTGAGCAGGCTTGCAGTGCTGTCGCTGATCCCGGTCGCGCGCTGGATCGTGTCGAGCAGCGGGCCGAGCGAGGCCAGCACCGGCCGCAGGTTGAGGCCGACCAGCACGATCGCGGCGAGCCGCCAGGCGGGGGAAAGCAGGAGTGGCATGAGGCGGAAATCCCTGAAGCGCGGCGCGCCTCAAGAAGCGCGCCGACCGTTGCGTATAATTATCTCGATATCAAGATAGTGGTGATTTATCTTGAGGTCAAGATAACTGGGACGATCAGGAGGGTTAATGGACCGAGCCGCCCATGCGGTCGAGCAGTGGCGTCGCGAGCGCCCGGATCTCGATCCGATGTCGATGTTGCTGCTGGGCCGCCTGCAGGAGACGGCCCTCGTGATCGCCCGCGACCGGCTCACGCCGCTGTTCGCGCGCTACGGTTTGCAGCCCGGGGAATTCGATGTGCTTGCGACCTTGCGTCGCAGCGGCAGGCCGTATGCGCTGACGCCGACCGCGCTGTACGACGCCGCGATGATCTCGTCGGGCAGCATGACGAACCGCATCGACCGGCTCCAGCAGGCGGGCTGGGTCGAGCGCCGGCCGAATCCCGCCGACGGGCGCGGCACGCTGGTGGGGCTGACGGACGAGGGGTACGCGCTGATCGAGGCGGCGGTCGGGGCGCACGTCGACAATCAGCGCGCGGTGCTGAGCCCGCTCAGCGAGGGCGAGCAGGCCCAGCTGGCGGCGCTGCTCGACAAGCTGTTGCAGGGGCAGACGCGCGCCTAGCCGCGCGCGTCCGGACGCGTCACGCGCGGGCGGGAATCTCGAGGCCGCGCGTGACGGCGGGGCGCGCGACGAACGCGGCGAGGGCGCGCGCGACGTGCGGATACGCGTCGAAGCCGACCAGCTCGCCCGCCTCGTAGAAGCCGACCAGGTTGCGGATCCACGGGAAGGTCGCGATGTCCGCGATCGTGTAGGTGTCGCCCATGATCCAGGCGCGCGTCGCGAGATGGCCGTCGAGCACCGCGAGCAGCCGCTTCGCCTCGGCGACATAGCGGTCGCGCGGACGCTTGTCCTCGTAGTCGCGGCCCGCGAACTTGTGGAAGAACCCGACCTGGCCGAACATCGGGCCGATGCCGCCCATCTGGAACATCAGCCACTGGATCGTTTCGTAGCGCGCCGCCGGATCCTGCGGCAGCAGCTGGCCGCTCTTGTCGGCGAGGTAGATCAGGATCGCGCCCGATTCGAACAGCGCGAGCGGCCGCCCGCCCGGGCCGTCGGGATCGAGGATCGCGGGAATCTTGTTGTTCGGGTTCAGCGACAGGAAGGCGGGCGACAGCTGGTCGTTGGTGTCGAAGCGCACCAGGTGCGGTTCGTAGGCGAGCCCGGTTTCCTCCAGCATGATCGACACCTTCACGCCGTTCGGCGTCGGCAGCGAATAGAGCTGGATGCGGTCCGGATGCTGCGCGGGCCATTTCTGCGTAATCGGGAAGGCGGAAAGATCGGGCATGGCGAGGCTCGTGTCGAAGGGGTGGAGAAAAATCGGCGCGTGGCGGTTGGGCGCCCAACGATGGACCGCACAATGTAGCCGATTCGTCGCGATTTCGCTTGGGCCGCCGTCAGCGCGCCGAAAGGCTGTTGAGCGCACCGGCGCCGCACCGCATAGGCGCTTGCGCACCCCGATACCATTTCCTAGAGTAGGCCTAAACAATCTCTCGACGTAGCGACGACCGGTTGCGGAGATGCGAATCAAATGGCATGACGGGACTGGCCAGCTTGGGTCGGGGGGAGTTCGCGCGAAGCGGTACATCGCGCGTTGCCAAAGTGGGGGGATGACAATGCCGAGCTTCAATACGAAATCCAGCACGCGGCTCGCGGTGCTGGCTCTGTTGCTGGGCGCAGCTCGGGTCATCGCGGCCGGTGCGGAGGATGCACCGGCTGTGACACACACGCCGATCCAGCTTACGCCGGCGACGAGTGCCGGCATTCGGGCGGTGACACCCGAGATCGCCGCTTCCACGGCCGCGCAGCGCGAGACGTGGCGGCTGAAGCTGGTGCACACGGCGCGCCCGAAGAAAGCCTGCTATACGGCGACCTATCCGGAAACCCAGTGGCGCGAGGTAGCCTGCACGATTCCGCCGCATCGTTTCTTCGGACCGCGACGCGGGCCCATGCTCGATACGGTCGGTAACGGCAATGACTATGTCGCTCAGCCTGCAAGTCCGATCACGCTCGCGAACGGTTCGTTCGACAGCGTGACCAACGCGACCAGCCTCGCGACCCAGGGCGCAGGAACGGGGGGCGTGAACGGCAACAACTTCTTCACGCTGCAGCTCAATTCGAACTTCTTCACGACGTCGGTCTGCAGCGGAGGCGCGTCGTCCTGCAAGGGCTTCGCGCAGTTCGTGTACGACAATTCGTCGAGCAGCGCCTATATCCAGTACTGGCTGGTGAGTTACGGCTCCGCCGCTTGCCCGGGCGGCTGGAGCGCGTATGGCGGCGATTGTGTGCGCAACGCTTCCAACGGTGTGGCGGCGCCGATGGCCCTGAGCGTCGCTGATCTGCACGACATGAAGCTGACCGGCTCCGCTGCCTCGGGCGGCTCGCTGATGTTATATGTCGGCGGTTCGATGGTCTCGACGCCGGGCGACGACATTCTGCCCGACCTCGCCAGCAACTGGGGCGACGCGGAGTTCAACGTGTTCGGCGACGGCGGCGGCGGGCAGGCGGTGTTCAACAGCGGTGCGACGCTGGTGGTGCGCACCCAGGTCGAGACCGGCAGCAATATCCTGCCCGACTGCGTGATCGGCGGCTGGACCCTGGAGACCAACAATCTCAATCTGGTCAGCACGCCGACCGTGGTGCCGAAGCAGCAGTACCCGTCGATCGTGTTCGATGAGAGCAACGCTGCGGGGACGTCGTCCGCCTCGTGTTCGACGAGCGTCGGCGACACCCATGTGACGACGTTCGACGGGCTCTACTACGATTTCCAGGCAAGCGGCGACTTCATCCTGGCCGACGCCGGGCCGGATTTCATCGTGCAGGCGCGGCAGGAGTCAGGCGCGAAGGTGTTCAACAACCCGAACGTGACGATGAACACCGCGGTCGCGGTGCGGATGGGCGCGAACCGGATCGCGATCTATGACGACCCGCCGCGCGTGCTGATCAACGGCAAGCTCACGAGCGTTGCCGACAACGCGATCGTGACGCTGCCGGGCGATGTGTACCTGATGCGCGGCGGCAGCGCCTATGTCGTCACGCGCGCCACGGGTGAGATGGTGCGCGCGCAACTATATAACGGTTGGTTGGACGTGACGGTTGGCCTGGGGCACCGCCCCCGGGCGAACACACACGGAATTCTAGCGAGCCCCAGCAATGTCGCGCTGGCGATGCGCAACGGCACGCAGCTCCGGCAGCCGGTATCGGCCGTCGATCTCTATCAGCGCTACGCGCCGAGTTGGCTCGTGCAACCGAAGGAGTCGCTGTTCGCCGAACAGACTGTGAAGTATGTCGCACCCGCCAAGCTGTTCTATGCCAGCGACCTCGCGCCGCAGGTGTATGAGCAGGCACGTGCCGCATGCGCGGCGGCAGGGGTGACCGACGGCACCCACCTCGATGCCTGCACGCTCGACGCAGCCGTGCTGAAGAACACGATCGCAGTCAAGGCGTTTACGCATGCGATTCCACCACGGATCGCGCTGCGCCCGGTCGGCCCGATCAGCGCGATCGAACCGAAATAGCAGCACCGTACGGCGCACACCGTCCGCCTGGGCGGTGCGCATGCCGGGTCGGGAACGCGAGGCGGTAAGGGTGCGGCCGGCTCAGCCGGCCAACGCGATGACGGACATACCATGAGCGATGCGCGCGAGCAGCGCGCCAAGCGCCGCGCGCCCGAACACGCGATTGACGGCGGCCAGCGCGCCGGGACGCACGATCACGCACAGCATCGTCTGCCCGTCGTCATCCAGGAGCGGCACGAGCAGCGCAACGATCTCCGGCGTGTGCGCCGAGAACAGCGCGAGCGCGGCCTCGCCGCCGAGCGCGAGCGGTTCCGCGCGCGCCGCCGCCAGCACCGGCGCGGCCGACGGCGAGGGGGCGTCGCTCACGATCCGGACCCCGTCCAGCACGGCGAGCAGCGCCGTTCGATCCTGCGCGTCGATCGCGGCCCGCAGCGCGTCGACGATGCGGCGCTGGCGCGCGGGATCGGCGGGCGCCCGCACGTCGCCCGCGCGCCCGAGACGGCCTTTCGCGCGATGCACGAGCTGCCGGCAGTGCACCTCGGGCTTGCCGAGCGCCGCGCCGATGTCCGCGTAGTCGCAGTCGAACCCCTCGCGCAGCAGGAAGGCCGCCCGTTCGTCGGGCGTCAGGCGTTCGAGCAGCAGCATCAGCCCGTACGACAGCTGCGCGCCGACCAGCGCGCGGGTCTCGGCCGACGGCGCGAGCGCGTCGAGCCACGGCTCGGGCAGGGCGCCGTCGTGCTGCGCGGCCCGCTCGGTGCGCAACTGCCGCAGCCGGTCGATCGCGAGCCGGGTCACGACCGTGGTGAGCCACGCGGCCGGCACGTGGATCGCATCCGCGCGCGCCGCGTGCCATTTCAGCCAGGCGTCCTGAATCAGATCCTCGGCTTCCGCGCGGCTGCCGAGCATCCGGTAGGCGAGCGAAAAGAGGCGGGCGCGCTCGGCTTCGAACGCGGCGTCGGGAAGGGAGAAGCGCAACGTGATCGTCATGCGGAAAGCTCCGGAAACGGGGCGCGGGCGACGGCGGCCGCGCCGCCAGTCTGCCAGAACGCGAAGAAATCCGTACATGACGGATGACGCGTGCGCCGCGTGACGGCGCGACGCAAAAAAATCCTCGTCACGCGGGATCGCGCCGGCCCGTCAACAGGGTGACGCGCCACCCGAGGCGTCTCCCGCTCATCTTCCCGCCCGAAAGGCGAAAGGCCACCCCCATGATCTCCATTCCCCGTTCTCCCGCGGCGTCGGGCCTCGGTCTCGTGCCGACCGTCATCGAACACACCGGGCGCGGCGAGCGCGCGTACGACATCTACTCGCGCCTGCTGCGCGAGCGCATCGTGTTCCTCACGGGACCGGTGAACGAGCAGTCGGCGAGCCTGGTGGTCGCGCAGCTGCTGTTCCTGGAGTCCGAGCAGCCGGACAAGGACATTTCGCTCTACATCAACTCGCCGGGCGGCTCGGTCTACGACGGGCTCGCGATCTACGACACGATGCGCTTCATCCGGCCCGAGGTGTCGACGCTGTGCACCGGCTTCGCCGCGAGCATGGGCACCTTCCTGCTCGCGGCGGGGCAGCGCGGCAAGCGCCATGCCCTGCCGAACGCGCGCATCATGATTCACCAGCCGTCGGGCGGCAGCCAGGGCACGGCGGCCGACGTCGAGATCCAGGCGCGCGAGGTGCTGTACCAGCGCGAGCGCCTCAACGCGGAAATGGCGGCGTTCACCGGGCGCTCGGTCGAGCAGATCGCGCGGGACACCGACCGCGACCATTTCATGTCGGCGGACGAAGCCCGCACCTACGGCCTGATCGATGACGTGCTCGCGCAGCGCGCCGCGCTGTCGCCGTCCGCCCCGCCGGGGGCGGACGGCACGCGAACCTGAAACCGCGTTCGGCGTCGCACATGGCTCAGGCCACCGCCGGGCGCCACACGGCGGGCTCGTCCCAGTCGGCCGCCGCGCCGCGCGGCGCGACGCCGCCCGCCGGCAGGCGGAAGGTCGCGACCGTATCGTTCAACGCGTGCCCCTGGCTTTCCAGCGACTTCGACGCGGCCGCCGCCTGTTCGACGAGCGCCGCGTTCTGCTGGGTGGTCTGGTCCATCTGCGTGATCGTCAGGTTGACCTGGTCGATGCCGCGGCTCTGCTCGGCCGACGCGGCGGCGATCTCGCCCATGATGTCGGTCACGCGCGCGACCGCCTGCGTCACCTCGCCCATGGTCTCGCCGGCCTGATTGGCGAGCGTCGAGCCGTCGCGGATCGTCTGCACCGAGGCCGAGATCAGTTCCTTGATTTCCTTCGCGGCGCTGGACGAGCGCTGCGCGAGGCTGCGCACCTCGCTCGCGACCACCGCGAAGCCGCGCCCCTGTTCGCCCGCGCGCGCCGCTTCGACCGCCGCGTTCAGCGCCAGGATGTTGGTCTGGAACGAGATGCCCTCGATGATGCCGGTGATGTCGGAGATCTTCGAGGAGCGGTCGCCGATCTCGGTCATGGTGTCGACCACGCGGCCCACCACCGCGCTGCCGCGCTGCGCGACGTCGGATGCGTTCGCGGCGAGCTGGCTGGCCTGCTGGGCGTTCTCCGCGTTGAGCCGGACTGTCGAGGTGAACTGTTCCATGGTGGCGGCGGTTTCCTGCAGGGACGCGGCCTGTTCCTCGGTGCGCTGGCTCAGGTCGATGTTGCCCGCGGCGATCTCGCCGACCGCGGTCGCGATGCTGCCGCAGCCGTCGCGCACGCGGCTGACGATGCCGGTCAGCCGCTCGTTCATGATGTTGAGGGCGTCGAGCAGGTCGCGGGTCTCGTCGCGGCCATGCACGACGACCTCGCTGCGCAGGTCGCCTTCCGCGACCGTGCGCGCGACCCGCACCGCCTCGCCGATCGGCCCGGTGATCGAGCGGGTGATCCACAGCCCCGCGACGATCGCGAGCGCGATCGCGGCCGCGCAGATCGCGAGCAGGAGGTTGCGCTCGTACATGTAGCGGTCGGTGAAGTCCTGCGCGATCGCCGCCTCGCGCTCGTGCGTGTAGCTGGCATAGGCGTTGGTGGCCTGGATCAGCGCGACGAGCAGCGGGCGGCACTTGGTGTCGATCTCCGCGATCGCGGCGTCGCGGTTGCCGGCGAGCGCCGCATTGACGATCTCGAGCGCGACCGGGCCGTAGCTGGCCTCGACGCGGTTGATATCGGCGACCAGCGCGCGGGCGCGGTCGGTCGTGTCGTCGGCCTTGGCCATCATCGCGTTCAGGTCGCCGAGCCGCGACTGCACGTCGGCATGCGCGCGCTGCACATCGGCTTTCTCCTGCTCGATGTCCTCGGGGCGGGTCACGAGCACCAGGTTGCGGGCGGCGATCGCCCGCCGGTCGACGGCCGTGCGGACCTGCGCGGCCAGGTTCGCGCGCGCGTTGATGCCCTGCGCATAGCGGTTGAACGCGTCGTTCGATTCGGACAGCGCCTTCAGCGACATGCCGGAGACGATCGCGACGATCGCCGCCAGCACGCCGAAACCACCGAGGAGTTTGATCCTGATGGTCACCCGAAATGATTTCATCGTTTGCCCCTTGCAAGGAAGACTGCGCGTGGTGATTGACTCGCGACGGAAGCCCATGTCGTGCGTGAATTAACGGGGTGAGTGGGCTTTTCTTTAGCCTTATAAACCCTAGTTTCCGGAAATGTGAAAATCTTTTTTGATCGAAATAAACAAATTATTTATTGGTTGACTTAACTAAATTTAGCTGACTTTCGCGATGCTTTCGGTGGCCCGGGTGAAAGGCTTGGAGGCTTGATGGCCGGAGGTTTGGTGGGATTTATAGTGTCCGCGCGGGACAGATAATCGGGTTTTTGAGGCATTCAATATGGAATTCGTAAGCAAAGAATTTCCTTTTTATTCATGATCCGTATCTCTCGTGGTTGAATTTTATCGAGATAATGGCGCGCGAATGACCGGGCAAATAAGCCGGTGCGCAGGCAACCGTCTCGATATCAAATCAACGAGGTTCGGGCGAGAACCGGGCGCACCGGCCCCTGAACAGCGACGGCCCGGCACAGAAAATCGCGCGGCGGCGCGTGGGGGCCGGCGCGCCGGGAAGAACCCGCGGCGTGAAGTCGGCGCGAGCGGCAACGCGAGCCGACGGGCGGCTTACGGCGAGGTATACCGCAACCGACAGGCGAAGCGCGGCGAACACGCGAGCCGGCTCGTGGACGCGTTCGTGCCGGCGCAGATGAGGAGCGATGCCGGGCCGCGGTCGATGTCGATGTTGATCACGGAGAATGCCGGTCCAGGACGCCCGCGCCGGACATCGACGGCAGCCGCCTTGTGGATGGAAGCGGGGGCGTCGCGGCGTGCGATCGTCCGGGATGACACGGCCCGCGGCGAACGCGCCTCGTGAGACGCGCCGGCGCGGCGCTTACGCCGGCCCCGCGTAGAGCCGATACAAGCGTTCGCCTTGCCGGTCGCACAGGTTGAGCGGCCGCGGGCTCCGACCGCGCAGCCAAAGCAGCCGCCAGCCGCCGCTCGCGGCGGGCAGCAGGCCGCCGAAGCGGAACCCGCCGCGCGTCAGGGCGGGCGCGTGCGCGAGGTTTTCCGCCGTGGCCGGCAGGAGCAGATCGAGCAGCGAGCGGGCCGGGAGCGCGGCGATTTCGGCCAACTGGGCGTCGCTGGCGCGTGACGCCTCCAGGACGACGCGCAAGCCGTCCTGCGTCACGCTGAAGTCCGCCGCGGCGGCGTGCGGCGTCGGCGGCGCCTCGCCGAACACCGCGCGCAGGCCGTCCAGCCATTCATGCCAATGCGTCGGCCAGTCGAGCCGGGGCAGCGGCCACGCGCGCAACGGCAGGCACCCGACGACGATGCTCTCCCGTTCCGCCCGCCCGAACGGCGATTCGACGTAGTCGATCAGCAGCGCCGTGCTGCGAAAATCGAGCGCCAGCGCGACATGCTGGCTGCGCGGATGCGAACAGACCTGCTTGATCGTCATCATGCCGACGCCGAGCTGTGCCGCCGTCGCGCGCAGGTGGCGGGCGAGCCGGCTCGCGATGCGTTGACCGCGGGCGTCCGGATGCACGACGTTCAACGCGAGTTCCGCGAGCCCGGGCTGCGCCGCGTCCCGCCACAGTGTCGCGTGTCCCAGCAGCCGCCCGTCGCGCACCGCCACCGCCGAGCGCCATTGTCCGCTGACGTTGTGCGCATCGATGCGGCTCGGCAGATAGACGTCCGGATACACGTAATGCTCGCCGTAGACCGCGCGGAACAACGCGCTGACGGGCTCGGCGTCGCTCGCCCGATAGTCGCGCACCGACGCCTTCAACTGATCGGCCGCGCTCATCGCCCGGCCTCCGCGTGCGCGTAGTCGCGCCGGTCCACGATCCGCAGCAGCTTGCCCGAACGCGGGTGGGTGAGCATGTGTTTCAGCGGCGTTTGCCGCAGCGTCACGCGGACTTGATGTCCGGCGCACTGTTGCGCGAGCGCCGGCTGGGCGGCGAGCACCTCGGCGCGGATCCGCGCGAGATCCAGCGGCGCGCGCGCGGCGAGCAGGAACGTCAGGCAATCCGCGCCGTCGGCACGGGAGAGTTCCAGTTGCCAGCCCAGCAGCGCGCCCGCGGCGTCGAGCGCGCGCCCGAGCGCGTCCGGAAACAAGGACAGCGTGCCGACGCGGATCCGATGCGCCTGCGCGGCGCGCCCCAGCAGCGCGAACTTGCGCGCGGGGCCCGGCGGTTCGCGCCAGCACGCGAGATCGCCGCTGGGATAGCGGATCACCGGCATCAGCCGGCGCTGCAGGTTGGTGACCAGCAGGCGGCCGGGGCGGCCGGCTTCGTCGATGGGCTCGCCGCTGTCCTCGTCGACGATCTCGATCAGGCTGTCGTCGTCGAACCGGCGATGCTCGCCATGCCCGCAGGCGGGATCGGCGTAACCGATCAGGCCCGCGTCGACGCTCGCGCAGCCCACCGAGCCGAACCGGGCGTGCGGCAGCACCTGTGCGAGCAGCGCGATCTGCTCGTCGAACAGGCTTTCGCCGCCGTAGAGCACGGTCCGCACCTCCGGCAACACCTGGCCCTGCGCCGCGAGGTGATGGGCGAAGCGCAGCAGTTGCGCGGGCACGCCGGCCAGCACATTGATGCGGTGCTGGCGAATCGCGGCCGCCAGCACGTCGTGGTCGACCTGGCAGGTGAACGGATATTCGACGATCGCCGCCGGCGCATGCGACAAGGCGCCGTGGATGAACAGCAGGCTGGTGTAGAGATCGCCCGCGAAGAACAGATTGGCGACGCGGTCGCCGTCGCGCAGCTGGTGCGCGAGGCCCGCGCCGAACGCCTGGACGAACGCGCGCCATTCGGCGCGGCTGAATACCGACAGCTTGCCGTCGCCGGTGGAGCCGCCCGTCTTGAACACATGGGCGTCGTCCAGCGCGGCGGTCAGCACGGGCCAGCGGGTCAGGTCCTGGGAATCCCGCCAGTAGTCGGCGGGATCGGTCGGCGGCAGGTCGGCCAGTCGCCAGCCGTGCGCGGGCAGCGCACGGTACAGCGCGCGATAGTGCGGCGAATGCGCGCGCGCATGCTCGACGAGGAGGGGAAGGCGTGGATGCATGGTGATGGTGGATGAATGGACGACGGGGACTCAGCCGCGCAGATCCAGGACCAGCGGCGTCTTGCCGCTGTGCGGATGGCGGCGGAACGTGGCGGCCGGATGGGCGCTCACCTCGAAGCGAAGCAGTCCGCCGTTCACGACCATGCTCAACTTGGCATCGTCCAGCAGGCGGGCGCGGATCGACGCCGGATCGCCGTCGACGAGCAGCTGGATGCGGTCGCGCCCCGCGTCGTCGCGATCGATGAGCCACTGCATCGGCCGGCCGATGGGCCGGCTCAATTGCTCGGGATTGACGAAGATCGTGCCGATCCGCAGCAGCGCGCCGTGGCGGCCGGCGAGCCGGAAGCGCGGCGTCTCCAGGCCGCAGGCGCAGGCGCCCGGCAACCACCGGCCCAGATCGCCCAGGTCGTAACGCAGCACCCGCTGGGCTTCGCGGCGGCGCGACGTGAACACCAGGCGGCCGATCTCGCCGGGCGCGGCCGGGGCGTCGCGCCCGGGTTCCAGCACTTCCAGCCATTGCGTGTCCGCCAGCAGGTGGAATTCGCCGTCGGCGCAACACGCGCAGGCATGGCCGAGCGGACCGGCGTCCACCGAGCCGTAGATCGCCGAGCGGATCGATTCGACGCCGAAGCCCGCGAGATAGGCGCGCTGCCCGGCGTCGACGTGCTCGCCGCCGCAGAACACCTTGCGCACCCCGCCATAGCGGCGCAGCACCTCGCTTTCGCGCTCGAACAACCGGTGCACGGTGCTCGGCATGCCGATCAGCGTGTCGACGCGCTGCTCGACGATCAGCGCGGCGATCTCGCTGAAATCGTCGCCGACGGGGCCGCCCATCGGATACTGCGGCACCCCGAGCGCATCGAGGATCGTGAAGAAGCTGAGCATGCCGCCGTACAGATTGCCGCCGTAGAGGAGATTCATGACCCGGTCGGTGGCGGGATCCAATCCGGCGGCAAACAGGCCGTCAGCCGCGGCGCGCATCTGGCGGTGGTAGTCGCGATAGCTGAAGCGGGCCAGCTTGGGCGCGCCGCTGCTGCCGCCGCTGCGGAAGTAGAGCTGGGCCCGCGCGTGATCGGGCTGGCTCTGGAACGCGGCCCTGTCCATCACCGGCAGCGCGTGCAGGCCCTCCGGCGCGGCGGGCGGCGCATCGAGGTGGGCGTGACCGGGCAGCACGGCGGCGTCGAGGCTCACCGACACGCGGCGCGACAGGCGTTGCAGCGCATAGACGCCGTCGTGCGGTTCGCCGGCATAGCCGTCGTGCATGCGGCCGACGGGCGCGATGCGGCTCACGCCCGCCGCGAGCAGCAGCCGGCACAGGCCGGGCAGGCGCTCGGCGGGGGCGATCAGACCGCAACTTTGCAGGTGCGTGCGCCACGGACGCAGGATGCCGGCCAGCCGCGCGCGCGGAGCCGGGCGCAACTCGACGGTGCGAAACAGCGGCGACGGCGTCAATTCCTCGCGCCACGCCCACGCGATCCGCCAGCCGTCGCCGTCGATGACCTCGCCGGGCGCGTCGGCGAACGCCTGGTCCAGCCGATGGAAGGCCATGCGGGTGCTGATCTCCGCCGCTTCCTGCCGATCCGCCCGCAGCGCGGGCCAATGCGGCGCCCGGCGGCCGAGCGCATCGGCGAGCCGGCGCGCGAGCGCCCCGAGCGTCGCCGGATCGTCGCTGTCCACGAGCACGGCCTGCGGGCTGGAGCAGGCCTGCTGATCGTGACGGCACACGTCGTCGGCGAGGGCGTCGAGTTGCGCCTCGCGCGCGGCGTCCGGATCCAGGTAGGCGAAACTGATCCGATGCCCCCAGTCGATCCAGCGGCAGCCGGGCGGCAGTTGCGCGCGCAGGGCCGCGAGCGCCGTTGCGCCGCCCCACGCGGACACGCCGTCGACATGGGCCAGCAAGGCGCCGAGCCCGGCGCTCGGCGCCGGCAGCACGGCGACGTGCGCGGCGAGCCGGCCGCTGGCGTCGTGCCGCAGCAGTTCGGCGAGCAGGCGCGCGTTCAGGTCGTCGGTGCGGCTGCTCGGGCGCAGCCAGTTGATGTTGCCCGCCAGCAAGCCTTCCAGCACCGCCATGAAGGGCAGCAGCGCGGCATTGGCGGGCGTCACGTGCAACACCACGCCGAGGGGGCGCCATGCCTCGAAGTGCGGCTCGCGGTAATTCGCGCGGCGCAGCGAGCCGGGCTGTCCGCCCAATTCCCGCGTGAGCTTGGCCTGCAGCGCCGGGCGGCGGCAGAACGCGGCCAGTTGGGCGCGCGCCGCCTCGTCCGGCAGCGCGGACGGTGCGCCGTCGTCCAGCGCGGCGGCGAAACGTTCGGCGCAGGCGAGCACGGTCTCGTGGTCGAGCGGTTCGGCCAGCGTCTCGGCGAGTCGCTCGCGCAGCGTCGCGAGCGCCGTGTCGAGCGCGTAGTCGGCGTGCAGCATGCCGTGCAGCAGATACATGTCAATGCTCCTTGATGAGTTCGGATGCCGCCATCGCGCAGCTGCGGTTCTTGCTGGTGCCGGCGCGGCCCAGCAGCTCGAACCAGTCGGTGGGCAGGCCGCAGCCGCAGCGCTCGGCCGGCTGCAGCACGGCCAGATCGCTCAACAGCAGGCTGTGCGCCGGGCTGGAGGAAATGTAGGGCGACGCCAGCTGGAGGAAGCCCGCGGCCCCGTAAGGCAGCCGGGCCAGCGTGGCGGTGTCGCGCGCCCAGGCGCGCGCCCAGCTCGGCACGTGAAAGCGATGGTGGGCGCACTCGACGTAGGGCACCGGATGCTCGACCGAGCCGTAGCCGTCGCGGCAGCGCGGATCCGGCACGCCGAGCTGTTCGCCCAGCCGGCGATACAGTTCGTGCTTCGGAATCGCCGCATCGGCGTGGGTTTTCCAGCCGCCGCCGAGGAACACCAGCGAGTCGGGATGCAGCGTCAGCGGCGGGACGCCCATGTCGTCCATGCGTTGCAGCGTGAACCACAGGAACGCGGGAAAGCCGAGGATGCGCACCGGCAGACCTTCCTCGGCGAAACGCTGCAGCGCGCGGATCGCGCCGAACGGATCGAACTCATGGCCCGAACCGGTGTGGCGCAACGCGTAGACCGCCTGGTTGACCGGCGCGTACTTGCACAGAAACTGGTCGGTATAGGCCGTGCCGAGCGTGATCGCCCCGCGCGGTTCGTAGCTGAGCAACAGGTAGTTGCAAGGCTGCTGCGGCGTGTGCCAGCCGTAGTGCGCGAAGATCCGGTCGACCATGTGCTGGGCGGCGCCCATGCTGCGCGCGTCGTAGCGCATGCGGCTCTTCTGGCCGGTGGTGCCGGACGACGTCAGCTCGAGCGCGTCGCGCCCGGCTTCGCTGAGCAGCAGATTGCGCTTGAAGTAGTTGGCGAACACGGGCGGCAGCTCCGACCAGTCGGATAGCTGGTCCAGGCGCTCGGGCGGACAGCCGTTCCGTTCCAGCCAGCGGCGGTAGCCGGGGCTTGCGTCGCAGTGGTAGGCGACGAGTTCGCGCATGGCGGCGTCGAACAGGCGGTCGCAGGCGTCGTCGGCGCGGTAGGGATGGTCGAGCGCGCACAGGGCGTCGACATGAGGCAGCGTAGTCATCGGTTAGGAGAGCAGGGAAGGGTTGCGGCGGGGGCGGGGCGCAGCACGCGCCGGAGCAGCGGCGCGCCGAGCAGCGGGATCAAGCCGGCGCAGACGGCGAAGCGGGCGGGCGAATCGCCGCCGCCGGCCCAGGTCAGGACCGAGCCGCCGGCGGCCAGCATCGCGGTGGACAGCATGCCGAGCAGCGCGGCGACGCTGCCCGTGGCGTCGCCGGTGCTGTACAGCGTCAGCCGGTAGAGCGTCGCGTTGCCGAGACCCACGCCGAACGCGTAGACGGAGAGCGCGGCGACCAGCGCCGGCAGCGTGGGCGACAGCGGCGCGACGACCAGAAGCAGCAGCACGCCGGCCGCCGTCGGGTACAGCGCGACGCGCAGCAGGCGAGGCAAGTCGAGCCGGGCGGCAAGCCGGTTCAATGCCAGGTTGCCGGCGATCACCGCGCCGAACACGGGAAGCTGCCAGAGTCCGTAGGCCAGTCCGTCCTGGCCCAGGTCGCGGATCAGCAAGGGCGACAGGCCGATCCAGGCGATCAGCGGCAGCGGCAGCAGGCCGAGCGCGAGGCTGCCGCACACCAGGTCGCGCTGACGGAGCAGCGCCGCATAGTTGGCCAGCATCGTCCTTGCGCGCAGCGACCCGGGCGCCGGCGCGGCGCGCGCGGTTTCCGGCATCCAGCGCCACAGGGCGAGCGTGATCAGCGCGCCGGCCATGCCGAGCGCGACGAACTGCTCGCGCCACGACAGCACGCGCAGCAGCAGCGTGCCGGCCAGCGGGCCCGCGAGCGGCGACAGCAGGGCGATATTGGCGAACAGCGCCATCAGGCGCACCGCGTCGCGTTCGGCGAAGGTCTCCTGCAGCGCCGGGTAGCTGACCACGACGATGAAGCCGAGCGCGGTGCCCTGGACGAATCGCAGCAGGTTGAAGCCGGCGATATGCTGGCAGGCGGCCGTGGCCAGGCAGGCGGCCGAGAATACGAGGGTGCCGGCGAGCAGCAGCGGCCGGCGACCGAAGCGGTCCGACAGCGGACCCAGCAGCCATTGGAACGCGATGCCGCCGAGCAGGAACGCATAGAGCGCGCCGGGCACGTGGTGCCGCGCGGCGGACAGATCGTGGGTGACCTGCAGCATCGCGGGCATCACCATGTCGCTGGCGAGATAGGCGAGCAGTTCGAATGCGGTCAGCGCAAGGCAGAACAGCACGGCTTGTCGGCGGGAAATATCCAGCAATGGACGAAACACGAATTCAGGCATGAGCGATCAATGCGCGATTGAGAATGGCGTCGGATAAAAAATTAATCGGCCCGATGGCGCGCGCTTTAGTTTCGTGCGCGGTGCATGAGGGGTTTTGCGATATCGGTAAATAATCGATCGATTGGCGGCGGATTAATTGAATTATTCCGCCGCGAGGCGTGACGACGCCGCCTCGGCCCCTCCGGGAAGGAGCGAGATTCAGTGGAGGCCTTGCCGGTAATGGAGGCTAGGACGACGAAATCCGGCCGCCCACCCGGGCGGCCGAATGCTTGAAATTAATCAAGGCCGATTTTCCCAAGGGAAAGCCGGCTTTGGATAATTTTATAAAAATGAATAGTTGGCGCGATAAATTTAAAAATCAAATGTCATGCGATGTATTGTAATGCACATGAAATGGATTTGAAAATTTTAGGCGAGCCACGGTGCGATAAATCAATTGACCGATTGGGCCAGCCGACGGCGGGAAGCCGATGAAATCGACAGGCGTGAGGCGGACCGTCGATCATCCGCGGCTTGGGGGGGGGGGGGGGGGGGGGGGGGGGGGGAGGGAAGGGTCAGGTGTGGAGAAGAGACAGATCCAAGCGCGCGGGAAAAACCTAGCCGCGCGGCTCGGCGGCCGTCACCGGCGCGAGCCGCCGCGCCACCCATCCCAGCGCGTCGTACACGAGCACCGCGAGCAGCGCGACCACCAGCCCGCCTTGCAGCACGAACGCGGTATTCGACGTCTGCAAGCCGGCGATGATCACGTCGCCGAGCCCTTGCGCGGCCACCGTCGAGCCGATCGTCGCGGTGCCGAGGTTGATGATCACCGCGAGCCGGAGCCCGTTCAGGATCACCGGCAGCGCGAGCGGCAGCTCCACCGCCAGCAGCCGCTGCCGCCCGTTCAGGCCCATGCCGCGCGCGGCGTCGAGCGTCGGCGCGGGAATCTGCTGCAAGCCCGCGAGCGTGCTTTCGAACACCGGCAGCAGGCCGTAGAGCGTCAGCGCGAGCAGCACCGGTTTCGCCCCGAACCCCACCGCCGGCACCGCGAGCGCCAGCACCGCGACGGGTGGAAAGGTCTGGCCGATGTTCGCGATGCTGCGCGCGATCGGCAGGAACGCCGCGCCCGCCGGCCGCGTGACGAACACGCCCGCCGCCAGCGCCACCAGCGCGCCCGCGGCGCTCGACACGGCCACCAGCGCGAGGTGCGCGAGCGCGAGGTCGAGCAGGCTCGCGCGATCGTAGATGGCGGGCGCGCCGTGCTCCACGAGCGGCGCGAACAACGGCGCGAACCAGCCCGGCCGCAGCAGCAGCGCGAGCAGCGCGGCGGCCGCGAGCGCGCGCGCCGCCGCCACCACGATGCGTCCGCCGCTCATGCTCGACGCGCGCCCCGTCACGCGATCCGCCCCGCGTGCGCGCGGATCGCCGCGAGCGAGATCCGGCTCGCCGATGCGCCCGCAAGCGGCAGTACGTCGGCGCCGCGCGCGAGCAGCTCGGACAGCGCGTCGCGCAGCGTCGCGTCGGCCGGCAGCGGTGCGCCGTCGGCCGCGCCCGGCTCCGCGAGCGTATCGGCGCGGGTCAGCGACAAGAGCCGCAGCGGCCGGTCGGCGCCCGCGACGAGCCGCGCGACGAAGCCCGGCTGCGGGCGCGACAGGATCTCGGCCGGCGTGCCGGCCTGCAGGATGCGGCCGGCGTCCATCACCGCGATCTGGTCGCCGAGCCGCAGCGCCTCGTCCATGTCGTGCGTGACGAGCACGATCGTGATGCCGAGCCGGCGCTGCAGTTCGAGCAGGTCGTCCTGCGCCTTGCCGCGGATGATCGGGTCGAGCGCGCCGAACGGCTCGTCCATCAGCAGGATCGCCGGCTCGGCCGCGAGCGCGCGCGCCACGCCGACGCGTTGCTGCTGGCCGCCCGACAACTGGTGCGGCAGCATGCCGGCGTAGCGCTCGGGGTCGAGTTCGAGCAGGGTGAGCAGCGCCTGCACGCGCGCGGCGATGCGCGCGGCGGGCCAGCCGAGCAGGCGCGGCACGGTCGCGATGTTGCGCGCGACGCTCCAGTGCGGAAACAGGCCGTTGCCCTGGATCACGTAGCCGATGCCGCGCCGCAGCGTTTCCTCGCGCACGGTGGCGGTGTCGACGCCGTCGATGCGGATCGCGCCCCGGCCGGGCTCGACCAGGCGGTTGATCATGCGCAGCAGGGTGGATTTGCCGCTGCCCGACGCGCCGACCAGCACGGTCACGGTGCCGCGCGCGATCGTCAGCGTGGCGTCGTCGACGGCGAGGAGGGTGCCGAACGCGCGGCTCACGTGGTCGATTTCAATCATGCCCGGGCTCCTTGCGCGAGGCGGGTGGCGGCTTCGAACACCACGGCCGCGACGAGCGCGAACGCGATCGTGGGCAGCGCGCCGAGCAGCACGAGGTCGGTCGCGGACTGGCCGAGACCCTGGAAGATGAAGGTGCCGAAGCCGCCGCCGCCGATCAGCGCGGCGACCGCCGTGAGCCCGATGTTCTGGACCAGCACGATCCGCACGCCGCTCAGGATCACCGGCAGCGCGAGCGGCAGTTCGACGCGCGCGAGCCGCTGCGCGCGCGTCATGCCCATCGCGGCGGCGGCCTCGGCGACCTCGGCCGGCACCTGGTCGAGGCCGACCACGACGCTCGAGACGATCGGCAGCAGCGCGTACAGGAACAGCGCGACCAGCGCGGGCGCGGCGCCGATGCCGCTCACGCCGAGCGCCGCCGCGAGCGGCAGGTGCGCGGCGAGCAGGCCGAGCGGCACCATCAGCAAGCCGTACAGGGCGATGCTCGGGATCGTCTGCACGATGTTCAGCAGCGGCAGGCAGGCGCTGCGCAGCGTTCGCGAGCGGGCGCACGCGATGCCGAGCGGCAGGCCGGCCGCGAGCGCCGCCGCGACCGAGCCGGCGACGAGCGCCAGATGGCGCGCGGCTTCCGCATGAAAGCTGTCCGCGCGCACCGCGTATTCCTGCATCACGGACAGGCCGTCCCACAGGCCGCCGTGCAGCGCCGCCGCGAGCGCCGCCAGCGCGGCGCCGAGCGCGCCGAGGCGGGCCAGCGGGGACAGCGCGAGCCGCGCCAGCGCGTCCGCGCTCAGCACCGCGCCCGCGAACAGCAACAGCCACGCGCCGGCGGCGGGCGAGACCCGCGCGAGCGGCGTGTCCGGCGTGACGAGCCGCGCGGGCGCGGCGCCGAGCAAGAGGCCGAGCGCGGCCAGCAGCGCGACGCCGGCCGCGAGCCGCCAGCCGGCGCGGCCGACCAGCAGCGCGCAGCCGGCCACGAGCGCGCCGAGCGCGAGGGCGAGGCCCGCGAGCCCGGCCGGATAGGCCTGGAACAGCCCCAGGTCGGCGCCCGCGGCGATGCGGTTCGCGCGCAGCGTGAGCCACGGCAGGCCGAGCAGCGCGACGACGATGAGCGGCGCGACCAGCATGCCGACGGCGTCGACGCGCGCGCGCCGTGCGGCGCGTCGCGCGGCATCCGTCATTTCACGAAGCCCTTCGCTTTCAGATAGCTGGCGGCGACGCTCGCGGCCGGCTCGCCGTTGACCTGGATCCGGCTGTTGAGGGTCTGCAGCGTCTTGAGGTCGAGGCTCGCGAACACCGGCTGCAGGTAGCCGGCGATGTCCGGATGGGCCTTGAGCACCGCCTCGCGGATGATCGGCGTGGGCGCGTAGACCGGCTGCACGCGCTGGTTGTCGTCGAGCACGACGAGGCCGGCCGCCGCGATGGCGCCGTCGGTGCCGTACACCATCGCGGCGTTCACGCCGTCGGTCTGCGCGGCGGCGGCCTTGATGGTCGCCGCCGTATCGCCGCCCGACAGCACCAGCAACTGGTCCTGGCGCAGCTTGAAGCCGTAGGTCTTCTCGAACGACGGCAGGGCCGACGCGCTGTTGACGAATTCGGCCGACGCCGCGAGCTTCACCTTGCCGCCCGCGCCGACCCACTTGCCGAACTCGGAGAAGGTCTTCAGGTGGTGCGCGTTCGCGACCGAGGCGAGCAGCGCGACGCCCCAGGTATTGTTGGCGGGCGCGGGCGCGAGCCAGACGATGCGGTTGGCCGCGTAGTCGAGCTGTTTCGCCTGCGCGTAGCCGCGCGCGGCGTCCTTCCAGACCGGGTCGTCGGCGCGGTTGAAGAAGAACGCCGCATTGCCGGTGTATTCGGGGTAGATGTCGATCTCGCCGGTGGTCAGCGCCTTGCGCACGATCGGCGTCGCGCCGAGGCCGATCTTGTCGGATACCGCGAGGCCGTGCGCCTTGAGGACTTGCGAGATCAGGTTGCCGAGCAGCGCGCCCTCGGTGTCGATCTTCGAGCCGACGACGATGGCGTCGGCCGCGCGGGCGGGCGCGGCGGCCAGCACGCCGGCGGCGGCGCACGCCAGCAGCGCGGCGTGGAGCGGAAAGCGGAACGTCATGGTGGACAAACCTCCTGCGGGGCAGCGAATGGCGAAATCCCGCCCGGAAATAAGGGGCAAAGGGCGGGCGTGCCGGTCAAGGTACTGGACTGGGCGGCCTTTGGCAAACCCGGATGCGTGCGCGGGGAACCGGTTGCATGCGGGTTCAGGTCAAAAAAACGCGCGGCGCGCGGGGCCCGACCTGCTCAATTCTCAAGCAGAGCGATACAATCAGCGTCGCGGCGATTCCATTCCATTCCGGCCGGCCCGCCGCCCGTTGCGCCGGACAGCGCCTAGGTCAAGGAGCGTTCATCGTGAGCAGCGATCCCAGCATCCATTTTTCGCATCCCCCACAGAACATCTACGACGACGCTTCCTTCTTCGAGCGCTACCGCGATCTGCGCGACGAGGACAGCGGCCTGAACGGCGCGCTGGAAGTTCCGGCGCTGCGGCGCCTGCTGCCGAACCTGACGGGCCTGCACGTGCTGGACCTCGGCTGCGGCTTCGGCGAATTCGCGCGCTATGCGCGCGCGCACGGCGCCGCGTCGGTGACGGGCGTCGACGTCTCGTCGCGCATGCTCGACGAAGCGCGCGCGCGCACCGACGATGACGAAATCGTCTATCTGCAGCGCTCGATCGAAACCTACCAACCGTCGCCGCGCGCGTTCGACCTCGTCGTCTCGTCGCTCGCGCTGCACTATGTCGAACATTACGTCGAGGTGATCGAGCGGATCCGCGACGCGCTGCGCTCGAACGGGCGGCTCGTGTTCTCGGTCGAGCACCCGATCTGCACCGCGTATCCGAGCGGCTGGGTGCGCGACGAGGAAGGCCGCAGGCAGCACTGGCCGGTCGACCGCTATCGGCAGGAAGGGCGGCGCGACACGCGCTGGTTCGTCGACGGCGTGATCAAGTACCACCGCACGGTCGAAACCTACGTGAACACGCTGCTGAAGGCCGGCTTCGTGCTGACCCACCTCGGCGAACCCGCGCCCGTGTCCGATGCGCTCGCGGTGCGCCCGGACCTCGAAGCCGATTGCCGGCGCCCGCCGATCCTGTTCCTCGCGGCGACGCGGCCGGCGGCCTGATTCCGCCTCGCGCCTACGACGGCTCGCGGTCCGGCCGCCCGTCATGCGGGCCGAGCGGACGCGCGGGCCAGTCGGTCCAGCGGTCCGCGCGGGTGGCCTCGTAGGTTTCGTTGCGCGGATAGCGGATCCGGTTGTCGTCCCTCGGCCGCTCGCCGATCACCATCAGGCGCACTTCCTCTTCGCTGTTGTTGATGAACGTGTGGCACTGGCCGGTGCCGGCCGGAAAACCCACCGCGTCGCCGGGCGCGAGCCGGTACAGGTGGCCGTCGAGCCAGACGTCGGGCGTGCCTTCCAGCACGTAGACGAATTCCTCCTCGGTGCTTTCCGCGTGAGGGTACGAGGTCCGGCGGCCGGGCAGCAGGCGTTGGTGGTGGATGCCGATGCGTGTGAGCCCGAGCTTGCGGGCGAGCGGGGCGTTGATGCCCATCCGCTCGCTGGAGTCGGGATAGTGTGCGCGGTCCGGATCTTCGAGTTCGGTCCAGTGGCGGATGCAGTCGGGGCGGCTCATGGCGGCGCTCCTTCGATTGTGGGGCCATCATCTGACCACGCGCGGCGGTGCTTGTCCATGCGTTGACCGTCGCGCCGCCAGCCGCTACGATGCCGTTCATGCACACCCTCCCGTTCGTCACCGCCGTCGCGCTTGCCTGCTGTCCGAGCCGGCCGGGGGGAGGCTGCGTGTAGCGCGTCGATTCGCGCGATCCTGACGAAGCGCCCACTGGCCACCTGTTGAAAAACCGGTGGCCTTTTTGTTTTTGGCGCGCGGACTGCCGATTCGGCTCCGCCGCCCTCACCGGAACCGTTCATGCCGCTTGCCCTCTACGACACCTGGTCGCGCACCGTGCGCCCGTTCGAACCGCTGCAGCCCGACGCCGTCGGCCTGTATTGCTGCGGTCCGACCGTGTACGACCATGCGCATATCGGCAACCTGCGCACCTACGTGTTCGAGGACGTGCTGCGGCGCGCGCTCGAATGGCACGGCCACGCGGTGCGGCATGTCGTGAACATCACCGACGTCGGCCACCTCGTGTCCGACACGGACGAGGGCGAGGACAAGATGGAAAAGGGCAGCCGGCGCACCGGCGAATCCGCGTGGGTGATCGCGGAGCGCTACACGCAGGCGTTTTTCGCGGACTGGCGCGCGTTGAACCTGCTCGAACCGGCGGTCTGGTGCCGCGCGACCGACCACATCGCCGAGCAGATCGACTTCATCGCCACGCTGGAGCGCAACGGCTACACCTACCGGACGAGCGACGGCCTGTACTTCGACACCGCGCGTCAGCCCGACTATGGCTTCCTCGCGCGGCTCGACCGGGCCGGCCTGCAGCCGGGCAAGCGCGTCGCGCTCGGCGACAAGCGGCTGCCGACCGACTTCGCGCTGTGGAAGTTCAGCCCGCCCGACGCGCGCCGGCAGATGGAATGGGACAGCCCGTGGGGTCGTGGTTTTCCGGGCTGGCATATCGAATGCTCGGCGATGTCGGCGCGTTATCTCGGCCCGTGGTTCGATCTCCATTGCGGGGGGGAGGATCACGTCGCGGTCCACCACAGCAACGAGATCGCGCAGACCCAGGCCGCGTACGGCACGCGCCTCGCCAATTTCTGGCTGCACGGCCAGTTCCTCACGCTGGACGCGGAGAAGATGTCGAAGTCGGGCGGGGCGTTCCTGCGCCTGCAAACGCTCGTGGCGCGCGGGATCGATCCGCTCGCGTACCGCTATCTGTGCCTGACCGCGCATTATCGAAGCCCGTTGCGCTTCACCTGGGATGCGCTCGATGCCGCGCAGGCGGCGCTCGACCGGCTGCGCGCGCTGTACGCGAGCTGGCCCGAGGGCGGCGAGGCCGATCCGGCGGCGGTGGCGCGCTTCGGCGCGGAACTGGACCAGGATCTGAACCTGCCGCGCGCGCTTGCCCAGGCGTGGTCGGTCGCGCGCGGCGATTTGCCGGAAGCGGTGCGCCGCGCGAGCTTCGATCGCTTCGATATGGTGCTGGGGCTTGGGCTCGGCACGCGGCGGCCGGTCGGGGCCGTCGCGCCCGAGGCGATCCGCGCGCTGGCCGAGGCGCGGATCGCGGCCCGAGCGGCCCGCGACTGGGCGCGCGCCGATGCCTTGCGCGACGAACTGGCCGAGCAAGGATGGCACGTCGTGGATGAGGCGACGGGGCAGTCGCTGCGGCCGCGCGCGGTGGTCGAGGGGACGAGGTCGGAGCGGTGATGGACGCATGGCCGCCGGGTCGATGAAAGGCGTGTTGCGTTAATGCCGCGACCGCTCATGATGGTCAAGGGGGCGGCATCGGAACGGTGGCGACGCACGATCGCCGGGCCGATGCAAGACATGTTGCGTTAGCGCTGCGGCCGCGCACGCTGCGGTCGGATGCGACGGTCGAGGGGGCGCAACAGGAACGACGAAGGGCGTGCCGACGCTGGTCGATAAGAGACGTGCCGAAGCCCTTGCCTGAGCCGCGAGAATGCGTGACCGAGGAATCGGGCGGGCGCGTCATGGGCGAGGCGGGTTGCCCGGCGGCGGGTGCGCGCGGCGCGCCCATGCACCCATGCACCCATGCACCCCTCCCGCCGCCGCCGTCAGGCCGAGGCCCCGCGCCGTGGTCCGTCGAGGCCCGCGCCCGCGTCGGCGGGCAGCGCCGCGAACATCGGCCACGAGGCCAGCACCACCACGGCGAGCGCGGCGAATGCCCAGGCGAAATCCGCATGCGCGGGCTGCGCGCGCCCGCCCGCGAGCATCGTCAGGTGCAGCGAGCCGGCCGCGAGCGCGACACCGACCGCCTTGGTCAGTTGCTGCGCGGTGCCCTGGAACGAAGTCGCGGCGGACAGCTGCGCGGGGGGCACGTCGGCGAACACCAGCGCGCCGAGCGACGCGAAGCTCAGCGAGCGGCTCAGGCCGCCCGCCAGCAGCAGCGCGAAGATCGCCGCGGCCGGCCAGCCGGACGACAGGGTCGCGCAGGTCGCGAGCATCGCCGCGAACGACAGGCTGCCCGTGATCAGCACCGCGCGCATCGTCAGCCAGCGCAGCGCGATGCGCGTCAGCGGGCGCATGCACAGCGAGCCGAGCGCGCTCGCGAGCGAGATCAGCCCGCTGCGCGACGCGCTCGCGCCGAAGCCGACCTGCAGCGTCAGCGGCACGAGGAACGGCAGCGCACCCGCGCCGGCGCGGAACAGGCTGCCCGCGACGGTCGCCGCGTGAAAGGTCGGGATCCGCAGCAAGGACAGGTCGACGGCCGGATGGGGCGTGCGCAGGCAATGCCGCGCGCCGAGCCAGCCGAGCGCGACGCCGGCGGCGATACCCGCGGGCGGCAGCCACGCGGGCGCGAGGCCGCGCCCGATCGTCTCGACGCCGAGCATCAGCGTGGTCAGCGCCGCGCCGACCAGCAGCAGGCCGCGCAGGTCGGCCGGCCGCGCCGGCGCGCGCTCGCCGGCCGGGATCAGCCACGCGGCGAGCGCGCAGCCGAGCACGCCGACCGGCACGTTGATCCAGAACACGGCGCGCCACGACAGCGCGTCGCTCAGGAAACCGCCGAGCGGCGGGCCCAGCAGCGGCCCGAGCAGCGCGGGCATGGTGAGCCAGGTCGTGGCCGCGAGCATCTCGCTGCGCTGCACGCCGCGGAACAGGATCAAGCGTCCGACCGGCACCATCAGCGCGCCGCTCGCGCCTTGCAGGACGCGCGCGGCGAGCAGCGCGGGCAGGTCGTGCGCGGCCGCGCACAGCACCGACGACACGGTGAACAGCGCGATCGCCGCGACGAACACGCGCTTCGCGCCGAGCCGGTCGGCGATCCAGCCGCTGACCGGGATGAACACGGTCAGCGCGATGAGGTAGGCGGTGATGGTGCTGCTGAGAAACACCACGTTCACGTGCAGGTCGCGCGCGATGCTCGGCAACGCGGTGGCGACGACCGTGCTGTCGAGGTTCTGCATGAACAGGGCGCTGGCGACGACGGCGGCGATGACGCGGAAATTGGTCTGGCTGCTCACGGCGGCGGAATGAACGGTCGAGGCGGGGTGGCGGGGGCGACCGTCATGATGCCCGCGAATCGGGCGGGCGAGCAGCCAGGCGGATTCGGCGCGCTCGTCATGCCGGTTGCTCAGAACAGCCCGGGCTGCTGCTCGGGCACCATCTGCACGACCTGCAGTTCGTCGAGCCGCAGGCGCGCCTTCGCGAGATCGTGCAGCAGCTGGCGTTGCAGCCACGTCTCCGCGCCGCCGCCGAAGGCCTTGTCGAGCCGGAGCGCCATCTCGGGCGAGATGCCGGCCTTGCCGGTCAGCAGGTTGGTCAGCGCCTGTCGGCTGACGCCGAGCACGCGCGCGCCTTCGGTCACGCTCAGGTTGAAGCGCGCAAGGCAGACCTGGCGGATCAGCGTACCGGGATGAAGGAATTCAGGGTTGACCATGGCGCATAAGGTATCGGCAAATCGTGCCAGGGTCAATCGTCAAGTGTCGCTTGTCTTCATCGGGGGTTGTGACCGCGCGACGCCCGATGCACGGGCGATTGCGTGCAAACGTGTGCTTCAGGTGCGTCGCAGGAAAACGTCGGGAAAACGGCTGAAATGGGCTGAAACAGACATGCACGAAAAAGGCATGAAAAATCGCCGTGAGCACTGGCAATCGCCAGACGATTTATCCATACTCTGCGTGCGCTGAAGATCGCGATGCGCCTGCCAGCGCGTCGCCAAGACGAAACCGAATCGACTCATCGATCAACTTCGGGGAACACGCGTGGACCAACCATTTCTTCAACCCGGGCGCGCGCCGTTGACGTGCGCGCATTGTCAATACGTCGCCGCGATGCCCGACATGAACGGGGTCGGGCTGATCATCTGCGACTTTCCCGCCAACGCGGCGCCGTTCGACGCGTTCGCCGGGCGCGGCGCCGGCTGGTGGCGCTGTCCGCGCTGCGGCGAGTTCGGGCGGCACGGCTTCGCCAGCGTATTCGCGCCAAGCGACAGCGAATCGGCCGCGGTCCACCCGGGCGCGACGGCGGAGATCGACGCGGCCACGCTCGCATGCACGCTCACCGCGCTCCTCGGGCGGCCAATCACGGCGATCGAGGTCATGGCGGACGCGCGGGCCTGGCGGACCCATCTGCTGCGCTGGTGCTGCGAAGGCCAGGTGGCTTTGCTCAACCAGCTCAAGGCAGCCGCCGGCGATCCGGCGCGGCGCGCCGCCCTCATGCAGCGCTTCCTGAACGAACCGGATCTGATCGGGGCGCGCTTCCAGGCGGCGGTATGGAGCATCCTGGCGGGCTACGTGCAGATCTCCGTCGCGGCGGGCCGCGAGGACCTGCGGGATCGGCCGTATCTGCCGCCCGACGAGGCCGCGCCGCTGATGACCGACGAAGGGCGCGAACGCGCGCGCGCCGACATGCTGGAAATCAGCGTGCTCGTGTATGCGCTCGGCCTTTGCGCGCGCGCCGATCATCGCTGGACCACGCCCTTGCCCGAGGTGCTGGCGCGTCCAAAGCTGCTGATTCCCGCCACGCTCGCCGCCTTCGGCGAGAAGATCGCCGAGGCCTTCGGCCCGTGCATGGTCCACTACGATCGTGCGCACTACGACGGCTGCCGCGCGATCGCCGCCTACGAGGGCGTGCATGCGGCGCAGTACGACGGCCTGCCGTTTCCCAACCCGCGCGTGGTGCAGTGGAGCGAGGCCTATGTCGCGTACCAGCTGATGCTGACCCAGGCCCAACGCGAAGACCCGGCCGAACACGTGCCGCTCGCGTTCGCGCGGCGCACGCTGAGCTTCGACCAGGTGCTGGCCGCCGTGCTGAAGCTCGCGTCCGAGCCGGCGGAGGATGGGCGGACCGCGCTGTCGGTCGCGGGCCTCTCGGTGCTGCGCGTCTTCGACGAAAGCAGTGCGCGCGCGGCGCTCCCGCTGCGTTTCGCGGACGATGCGCTGACCACGCTCCTGAAGGTGATCGCCGAGGTGGAGATCGACCAGCTTCATGGCGTGTGTCGCGAGTACCTGCACGGCGTCACGACGCCTCACGACCTGATGCGTATCGCCGAAGCCGGCGCTGCGCGACTGCTGGCCGCGGGCAGGGCGGACGAACTGATCCTGCTGCTGTGCGACGCCGTTCGGCTGCTGCACCAGATGGGCGAAGTGAAGATGACGCCGGCCACGCTCGACGGCGCGCGCGCCGCGCTCGGCGAGGCCTGGGAGAGCCTGCGCGTCGAGACCCGCGCCGCATTCCTGACCGAATACGGCAACGCGCAGCGCTATGCGGGGCAGAGCGCCGCCGCGCTCGCGACCTATGACGCGTGCCGCGCGTTGATTGGCGATGACCTGCGCGACGCGGACGTCCGCGTCAACGAGCGCAACCGCGCGATCGCGCTGCGCGAAAGCAACCACTTGAGCGAGGCCATGCGGATTCTCGACGCGCTGGCCGCGGTGACCACGAGCGAGGAATGGCTGCAAGTCCAGAACAGCCGGCTCTCCGTGCTGTCGATTCAGCGGGACGAGACGGTGATGCGGCGCACGGTGGACCAACTGGTCGCGCGCGTGCCGGTCGACGGCTGGGCCTTGCCGACCCGCCGCCAGATCGGGCTCGGGATCGCCGGACAGCTCGACGCGCGCGACACGGCGAAGGACCGCGCGACGGCGGAAGCGATCGTGCGCGCGATCCATGCGTCGGCGAGCCGCGACGACGACCTGCTGTGCCGCGGCATCGCGGCATTGATGCTGCGTGACGGGGCGGCGGACGACGCGCAGCGGGCGGACTACGATCAGGACGTCGAGGTGCTGGTGGCCTATTACGACGACATCGACCTGCTCCAGTACCCGACCGCCTCGCTGATCCTGTCGAAACTGCTGACCCTGCCGATCGCGCGCGCATCGCAAGCCGACGTGCTGGACTTCGCGCGCGCGTATCTCGCGCGCTGGTCCGATCTGTCGACGCCGCTTCATGCGTCCGCGCGCTACCATCTCGCGCGCTATGGCGGCGGCGAGGCCGATGCGGCGGCCGACGATGCGCTCGAAGGGCTGGACCAGGTGATCCGGCTCGCCGCGGTGCTCGATCCGCAGGCGGATCCGCATCACGCGCTGGCCCCCTTGCAGCCGATCGTGGATTGGGCCGCGCACCATGTCGGCGAAGCGGGCGACGCCCCGACGTCCGGCACGGAGGCGACGATGCAGCGCGCGCTCGGGGATCTGCAATCGTCGCTCGTGCTGTCGCAGCGGATCTGCCAACGCTCGGGCGCGGGCTTCGACGATATCGACAGCCTGTGCGACCGGCTCGACGAAGCCGTGCTCGCCGGGTGG
The DNA here is from genome assembly GCF_058803765.1 of Burkholderia sp. GW821-FHT14F03. Classification (NCBI taxonomy): domain Bacteria; kingdom Pseudomonadati; phylum Pseudomonadota; class Betaproteobacteria; order Burkholderiales; family Burkholderiaceae; genus Burkholderia; species Burkholderia sp. GW821-FHT14F03. The sequence continues at coordinate 43,776 of NZ_JBXAPG010000012.1, read as the reverse complement.
CTATCCGACGACACCGTGATCGTGCAGCCGGTCGAACGGGGGCGTGGGCTGACGTTCATCGTCACGCAGCGCGAGGGCGCGGCCCTCACGTCGCGGGTCGTGGATTTCCCGTTGCCGACCGCGGTCTGGCACGAGGTGGCCAGGCGGCTGCACTTCAGGCTGCCGTTCGCGATGATGCGCCCCGCGCCCGGCGCGCTCTCGACCGTGCGCGGCTGGCCGGAGCTCGACGCGGCGCTGTACGGGCTGCTCGTGTCGCTCGGCAGGCCGCGCGTGATCTGGAGTTCCGGTCGCTTGCCGACGGCGCCCGTCACACTGGCCGCGCCCGCGGGGCAATCGATCACGTTCGCGCCGTCGCTGCTCGCCTACGCGGGGCTGCAGCATGCGGCGCGCGCGGCGGGGGTGAGGCCGGGCTGGCGGCCGCGCAGCGTGTTCGACGCGGCGGTCTGGCGCATCGGCGACTTGCCCGAGTCGATCGATGCGATCACGGCGGCGTCGCGGCGCTGGCATGCGAGCTGTGACGCGCACGCGATCGCGTGGCGCGGCGCGACGGGCGCGGAGGCGACCGGCCCGGCGATTCTCGCGGGGCTTGCTGCGAGCGACGCGGCGCGGATCGCCTGCCACGGCCGCGTGTCCGAGCACACCGCGGAACTGCTGGTCGCGCACGACGGCAATCTGCCGCCGTCCAAGACGCTGCCGCGCCATCCGGAGGCACTGGTGCGGCATCTGCTCGACTGGGGCGCGCTCGCCACGCTGCGGCATGCGCCGAAGGTGGTGGTCTCGGGCGCCTGCGATTCCGGACAGGCGATCTTTTCCGAGGCGCGCGAGCGGCTCGGCATCGAGCGCGCGATGCTGCTGGCGGGCACGCTGGTTTACGTCGCGCCGCAGTGGCCGGTACTGATGAACGATGTCCAGCCGTTGTCGGCGACGCTGTTCGACGCGTGGCTGAACGAGCCGTCCGCCACGCTCGCCGAACTCGTCACGCGGCTGGCGGACGCGCGCGAGCGCGACGGCATGCCGCGCTGGATCGCGCGCTCGCTGAGCGTGTTCGGGCTGGCCACGCTGTAACCGATCGATGGGTTTGATTGACGCTTCTCCATTAGACAGACACAAGGAATGATTCGATGACGCTCCAACACACCATCAGCAGCCTGCCGGGCCATGCCGTGATCGAGGCGCTGTATGCGCTGTCGATCGACACGCTCGCACTCGACGACGCGCAGGACGCCGACGCGCGCCTGCGCGAACGGGTCGATGCCGATGCTTATGCGCGGGCACAGGCCTTGATCGGCGAACTCGCCGATTCGGGGCAGGAGGTCGACGCGTTCGCGCGCGCGGTGCTCGCGCGTGCGGCGGACGACGATGCGCTGCGCGCGCAGACCGAGGCGGCGGTCGGGCAGGCCGGCCAGCTCGCGTTTCTCGAAGGCGCGGACGTGCTGCAGAACGCGCTCGTGTTCGGGCTGCTGCTGCTCGCGACCAGCAAGGGCAGCGTGACGATCGAGCGCAAGCGCGACGAGAAGCCGGATGGGTCGGTGTCGGAGCAGCGGTCGGTGAAGGTGAATGTGGAACTGGGGGCGAAGGTGCGGGAGTTGTTGAAGTTGTTCGGGGTGGATGGGGAGGAGTGAGGCGGGGGAGGGGATTGGCTGGGTTTAGCTTGAGGGATGCGGACTATCGATATCCGTGAGCAAAGACCCGGTTTTTATGCTTGGTCGACGCGGCGGCAGGTGGCGGGAAATCGTGATTTTGAAGGCGGGCAAGCCGGCCGCACGTTTGGTGCCGATGGAGCGAACCAGGACGACGCGCCGATGTGGTGGACTGAAAGCAAAGGTCATATGGCGGAAGTGTATGAGGCTGGGCTAGACCAAGCTGACAGTGACAAATCGTATGGCTTAGTTAGGTCATCTCCCGCCGTTCGCAAAAGAGGGAGGAATGGCACCTAAACGCCGGCTACGCAGTGGGAGCAGATCTTCACTGCTGCCCGATGACTGTTGTTGCTCCAACTCGCGCATCGCCTTGAATACGACGTTTCGCTTTGGCGAAAGAAAACGGAGTGTGATCTTATGCGCCTGTAGATAGTTGTGGGGCCGCTACACGGATCGCTTGAAGATTTGGGTAAAACGGAGACCAAAATGAGCGTGATTGCAACTGTCGAAAGAGCAAAAACAGCAATTGAGCTTGGCGAGAGCCACTTTAGGGAATTTAAGAGCGCACTCGAGGGGCGCCCGGGCGAGAAAGGAAAGCGCCCAGCTAAGGACGTCGCTACGGATATTGCACAGACCTTAGTTGCGTTTGCCAATGCCGATGGTGGGGAACTACTCGTTGGCGTTGAGGATAACGGTGATGTCACAGGTCTGCCTGGCTTCTCACCGAAAGAATGGAGTATTTTGGAAAATGCATCGACGGAAAGAATACATAAGAACACTCCTTTGCCGTCTGTTAAGCGGCAGAAGATACAGGTTGATGGAAAAGACATCCTGTATTTTTCAGTTCCCAAAAGCACGGATTTTGTCCACGTAACGTCGGATGGCCGTTGTTTGCAAAGACGCGATTTAGAGTCTGTTCCCGTGGCCGCAGAAATAATTCAATTTGACAGAAAAGAGAAAACTTCAAGGGAATATGATCGCCAGTTCGTCGACGGCGTTACCGCCGATGATCTCGATCTGGATTTAGTTCGTGCTGTGGCCGATCAAGTGCTTAAAGGTATGTCGTCGGAAAAATGCCTTCAGTATTTAGAGCTGGCTGAATACGGAATGTCTCAACTTCGATATAGGCGAGCGGCATTGCTTCTGTTTGCAAAAGACCCGAATAAATGGCATCCCCGCCTTCAAGTAAGGATACTGAAAGTAGATGGTGATGAAATTAAAACTGGCGAGGAGTACAATGTTGTTTCTGATCAAATTACTCACGGAAATATTTTAGGATTAGTTGATTCTGCATGGGAGGCACTGCGCCCATATTTGGTTCAAACAAAAATCGACAAGCATGCACGCTTCGAACAGAGGGCAATATATCCTGAGTTGGCGTGCCGAGAGGCGGTCCTTAATTCAATTGCTCACAGGGACTATTCCGACGAGGGGCGCGGAACTGAAATATACATATTTGATAATAATTTAGAGATCCGGAATCCAGGCGCCTTGCTCACTACCATCAGATTGGAAGATATAGTTGATAGGAAGGGGGTCCACCAGTCTCGCAATACATATGTTGCTCGAGTTTTGCGCGAATTGGGATACATGCGCGAGTTAGGTGAAGGAATGAGGCGAATATATGACCTCATGCATAGTAACGAATTAGCCCCTCCGAAGCTTTCAAGTTCCGCTGACGGCTTCGGAATTACTTTATCCAATAAAGCAATGTATTCCCCAAAGGATATGCTTTGGCTAAGCCAGTTCGACGCATATGAACTTGATCGAAAACAGAAAGCGATTGTTTTGATGGGACAAGGAGGGCGAATTTTCTCCGCCGCGAATGTCTGGGATGCTGTCGGGATTGTAGATACAGAGGATTATCGTAAGCTGATCGATTCATTAATGAAACTGGGAATTCTACAGAATGAGGTCGAACGCGCTGTGGCACAGAAGCTCGCGAGAAAAAAGAAAATGCCGTACAAAGAATACCCGCGTTATCGGATTGGTATCCCTGTGGCGCAGCATAAAGCAACAATCCAGGATGCAGGCGATGCAATGGCACGCGCAAGCGCAGCGACGGTTGACGAAGGTCAAATACAATTTCATCGGCTTTATATCGGAAATCTTCCTCCCGACACCAGTAATCAGAAGTTATTTGACATATTTTCAGAATTTGGTGACATTGTTGATCTTAGAATTCCACGTGCGAAAACTATTGCAAAAGGCTTTGCGTTCATCGAATTCGCATCGGCGGATTCGACGGCGCGGGTATTGGCGGCAACTAAAGCGGAGTCACCCATGTATGATGATCGAAAGCTGGTAATTAATATCGCCTTGAAGAAAACTACTAAAGATAAGAGTGCGTAACGGAAGTGCATATGCTGGCTCGACCTGGCCGCGCTAATGGCTATTGGGATCGCCATTGCGTCGCGCCTGATCGAAGGACCACAACGGGGTCAATCACAGTCTTTGATGAGCCAACGTCCAACCAATATCAGATCTGATTTGACGCTGATAGATAGATCAGGTCTCGACTTACACAGCGCAAGGTTTCGATACTCTGCTGCCCGACGATGTCATTGCTGCATTCGAGGGGAGGTCCATGCGACTGCGGCTCGACTCCCCGGTCAGTACCCGAAAGCGATACCGCCCCGCGCATACATCACCCAGCCCCGCGCACCCACTTCCCCGGCGACACCCCATACACCCGCCGATACATCGCAATGAACGCGCTGTCGCTGGCATAACCGACGCCGTGCGCCACGGCCGTCACCGATTCGCCTTCCGCCAATCGCGACTGCGCCACCACCAGACGACATTGCGTGCGCCACTGCGCGAACGTCATCCCGGTTTCCCGCACGAAGGCCCGGGCCAGGGTCCGCTCGCTCGCCCCGACCCGCTCGCCCCACTCGTGAAGCGACAGCGGCAAGGCAGGCTCGTCGAGCAGCGCCTGCGATACCGCCGCCAAGCGTTTGTCGCGCGGCATCGGCAGATGCAGCGGCGCACGGTGGGCGGCCGCGAGTTCGTCGAGCAGAGTGGCGACGAGGCGTCGCTTCGCGGGCGTCAGCATGGCGTCGGCCGCCCATCCCGTCACGCGGAGTATCAGCTCGCGCGCAAGCGCATTGATTTCGATGATGGCGGGGAAGGTCGGCAAGCCGCGATACGTCTCGACATCGAAATAGAGGCTTCGATACATGAAGGTGCCGTGCATCGTGGTTCGATGCCGCAGCCCGGCGGGCAGCCACACGGCCTGCGACGGCGCCAGCTGTCCGACCCGATCGCCCGTATACAACGTCACCGCGCCCGCCGCCTGATAAAGCAACTGCGTGCGCCGATGCGTGTGCCAGTCCGAGCCGTGCCCATGCGTGTCCACCGCGAGCCCGACGATCGGGCACGTCGCGAGATCGGGATCGACCACGGCGTCGGGCGCGTAATACGGCATGGCTGTCTTGCGATGTTTTTTGCCTGAGTCGCGTGATTTTAACTTTCGCGCAGCGGCTACGCTACCGGCCTTCCCGACTCGAATCGCACCAAAGAGAAGCGCCATGCAACCGTCTCGACCCAGCCTCAACCCCACACTGCCGCCTAAATGGCTCGTCATCGCGTGGCTCGCGCTGCCGCAGATCGCGGAGACCATCCTTGCGCCCGCCTTGCCGGACCTCGCTCACGCGTGGCGCCTGGACCCGGCTCACACGCAATGGGTGATGAGCGTGTTCTTCCTCGGCTTTTCCGCGGGCGTCCTGCTTTGGGGGCAGGTGTCGGATCGCTGGGGGCGACGTCCCGCGCTGCTGTCCGGTCTCGCGCTGGCACTGGCCGGCACCTTGATCGCGCTCGTCGCCGCGCGCTACGAATGGCTGCTGCTCGGCCGCTTCGTCCAGGCGCTCGGCATGGCGACCTGCTCGATCACCACCCAGACGATCCTGCGCGACCGCCTGAGCGGCCCTGCGCTGACGCAGTATTTCGTCACGCTCGGCATCGTGCTGGCATGGTCGCCCGCCGTGGGCCCGCTGGCCGGACAATGGCTGTCCGACCGGCAGGGTTATCCGGGCGTGCTGTGGGCCATCGCGGCGCTGGTGCTGTGCCTGATGCTGTCGGGCGCGCGCTGGCTGGACGAAACCCGGCCCGACACCCCGATCCCGACGCCGCTGAAACAGCTGGCGCTGCGCATGGCGGGCGATTCCGCCTTGTGGCGCGCGGCGGCGCTGGTCGCGGGCCTCAATACGCTGGTTTTCTCGTTCTACGCGGCCGGCCCGTTCATGGTCGGCGAACTGCCCGGTCTCGGCTTCGGCTGGGTCGGGCTCGCCGTGGCGTTCGCGGGCAGCGCAGGCGCGGCCTGGAACCGTCGGCTGCCCGGCGGGATCGACCCGGATCGCCGAGTGCGGCTCGGCCTGATCTTCGTACTGCTCGGAGTAGTCGGCCAACTGGCCTGCGGGTTCGTGTCGACACGCCCCGGCGCGCTGTGGGCCGCGACCGCGCTGCCGGTATTCGCGGGATTCGGTCTCGCCATTCCGAACCTCCTGGCGCCCGCGCTGCGCCACTACGGCGCGAGCCTCGGACGCGCCGGGGCACTGTTCGGCGTGACCTACTACCTGATGCTCGGCATGGCGCTTGCCGCCACCACGCTGTTGCCGTTCGACACCCCGATCGCCTTGAGTGCGTTCTGGACGTGCCTGGCCATCGCGATGTTCGTCCTGCACCGGGGAGCGTCCCAGCCCGGGGCGGCAAACGCACAGCCCGGCCGACCCATCGACGGCGACCGGCTGGGCGGGTGAGGCCGCGCACGCCGGGCATCCCGCCCTGAACCGGATAGCGCGGCAGGCAAAGCCGGCCGCGCGCGATTGCTCGATTCAATTGGCGGCCGGGATTTTATCGGATTTAAATGGGCGTCCGCGTGTTCATTCCGGAGAACCTTCATGGCCCAGATCGACGTCGCAGAAATGGTCCAATCCATTGCGGCGGAAACCCGCGTCCCCCCTGAAACCGTATCGCGGCTGTACGAGGAAACGCTCGCGCAATACAGCGAGGGCGCGCGGATCCATGACTACCTCGCCGTGCTCGTCGCCAAGCGCGTACGCGAAAACCTGCGCAACCGCGCCGCCCACTGACCTGTAACGCCTGTTCACTTATCGGGATATTGACCCGCGATTAACGATCGCGCGCATTTTCAAGCGCCACGTTAATTAACAGATGAAGGGTTTACACGAATCGTCACTCGACAGTCGGCTTAATAGACTGCTTTCGTCTCTCCGCCTTGTATAGACAAGCAAGGCCCGCCGCCTCGCCCGATCCCGACCCACGCGCCGATGCCAGCGCCCGGGGGAGGCCGGCCCCGGAACACGCCCTGGCAATCTGTAGGACCTCGTTACACCCGCGCGAGCGGGGATGTCTCGTTGAATCGTGAAGTTCACCGCAAGGATATCGATGAGCACCGTGGAACCGTTCGAGCGCCGCCATCCCGCTTCCGCCCGGCACCCCTGTGCCGCGCGTCGCACGCGTCCGCGCGGCGGCCGCTGACGCCGGCCGCCGCACGTCGATCGCTTTCCCGTTCCAGCACTGGTTTTCCCGCTGTACCGCCGCACCCCGGGCCCCGGCGTCCGGACGCGCGACACCGCTCGCCGGGCGGTGCGCGAGCACGTCCGCTGCCGGCGGCGCGGGTCGATAACCGAGAACTTCGCGCCCGGCGCCGCCGGGTGAGGCGAAGTCCATTCCGAGGACACACACCCATGAAGCTGGGCGCTTTCCTGATGCCTGCGCATCCGCCGTCCCGTTCGCTCTACGACGGCCATCATCACGATCTCGACACGCTCGAATATCTCGACCGGATCGGCTTCGAGGAAGCCTGGATCGGCGAGCACTACATGATGCCCGCCGAGCCGTGCCCGTCGCCCGACCTGCTGCTCGCGCAGGCGTTCCTGCGCACGCGCCGGATCCGGCTCGCGCCAGGCGCGTTCATGCTGCCGTTCCATCATCCGGCCGAACTCGCGCACCGGATCTGCCTGCTCGATCACCTGTCGCAGGGTCGGCTGATGGTCGGGATCGGCGCGAGCGGCACCAACCTCGACCTCGAGATGTTCGACATCGACTACGCGTCGGGCGTGCATCGCGAGATGACGGCCGAGTCGATCGCGATCATGACGCGCTTCTGGGAGAGCGACGGCCCGTTCGAGCATCGCGGCCGCTTCTGGACCGCGCGCCGGCCGGCGGACCAGCCGCAAAAACGCAGCAGCTACCACCTGAAGCCCTGGCAGAAGCCGTATCCGCCGATTGGCGTGACCGGGCTGTCGGCCAGCTCGGCGACGCTGCGGATCGCCGGCGCGAACGGCTGGATTCCGATCAGCTTCTGCTTCACGCCGCAATACCTGCACACGCACTGGGCGGTGGTCGAGCAGGGCGCGCGCGACGCCGGGCGCGCCGTGCCGTCGCGCGACATGTGGCGGGTCAGCCGGCCGTTCCTCGTCGCCGACACGGATCAGGAAGCGTGGCGGCGCGCGGTGCACGGCGAGATGGGCCGCTATTTCCGCGAGGACTATCTGCCGATGCTGGCGGGCAATCAGGCGCTCGGCCTGCTCAAGCACGATCCGGCGGTGCCGGACAGCGACGTGACGGTCGAGTATGTCGCGAAGCACTGCTGGATCGTCGGCTCGCCCGCGACGGTGCGCGCGCGCATCGAGGAGATGCAGGCGCTCTCGGGCGGCTTCGGCGTGCTGCACGTGATGGGCTTCGACCACCTCGACGAGCTGGACCTGATCCGCGACAGCTACGCCGGCCTCGCCGAGATCGTCGCCACCCATTTCGCGTGACCGCGCCCGGAGTCGCCATGAAATCTGCCCATTCCCACCGCGCCGCACTCGTGATCGTCGACATGCAGCGCGATTTCGTCGAGCCCGGCGCGCCGATCGCATGCGCCGGCGCGCCCGCGATCGTGCCCGCGATCCTGCGGCTGCGCGCGTTCGCGCATGACGCCGGGCTGCCCGTGATCTACACCCAGGAAGCGCATCGACGCCAGAAGGTCGACTTCGGCCTCGAACTCGAATACGGCGAAACCGAGCATTGCGTCGAAGGCACGCCCGGCATCGAGATCATCGACGCGCTCGCGCCCGCCGCCTCCGACTACGTGCTCGTCAAGCGCCGCTACAGCGGCTTCTTCGCGACGGATCTCGATCTGCTGCTCAAGGGGCTCGGCGTCGACACCCTGGTGCTGACGGGCGTCGCCACCGACGTCTGCGTGCGGGCCACCGCGCAGGATGCGCTGCAGCTCGACTATCGCGTGCTGGTGCCGCGCGAGTGCGTGGCCGGCACGACGCCCGCGCGCCACGAGGCCGCGCTCGAGCATGTCGGCTACGTGCTCGGGCGCGTGCTGCCGCTCGACGAGGTGCTCGCGCAGCTGCACGCCGGGTCCCGGGCGGCGGCATGAGCGCGCCCACCTATCGCGCGCTGATCCGCACGCTCGTCGAGACCCGCGCGGACCTCGCGCGCGCCGAGGCGGCGGCGCTCGTCGCCGCGCTCCTCGACGGGCACTACACCGACCTCGAAAGCGCCGCGCTGCTGGTCGCGCTCGCGCGCAAGGGCGAGACGGCCGACGAAGTCGCGGGCGCCGTCGACGCGATCCTCGCGCGCAGCGCGCCGCCGCCCCTCGCGCCCGATTGCGACGCGCTCGACATCGGCGGCACGGGCGGCGACCGCGCGGGCACCTTCAACATCTCGACCGTCGCCGCGCTGATCGCGGCCGCGGCCGGCGTGCCGGTCATCAAGCACGGCAATCGCGGCGTGACGAGCGCGTGCGGCAGCAGCGACCTGCTCGCCGCGCTCGGCGCGGACGTCGCGCGCAGCAGCACGCCGGCGCGGATCGCGGCGGATCTCGCGGCCTGCGGCTTCGCGTTCGTCGCCACCGCGAGCTACCACCGCTTCCCGCCGCGCGTGAGCGAGATCCGGCGCGCGCTCGGCGTGCGCAGTCTGTTCAACCTGGCCGGCCCGCTCGTGCATCCGGCGCGCGTGCGGCGGCAGATCGTCGGCGTCGCGCAGCCCGAGCTGCTCGACGTGATCGCGACCGCGCTGCTGCGCCTGGGCCGCGACGCGGCGTTCGTCGTGCACGGCTCGGCGGGCCTCGACGAAATCAGCTGCGCGGGCGAGACGCGGATCGCGCGCGTGCGCGGCGGCGTGCTCGACACCTTCAGCGTCAGCGCGCGCGACTTCGGTTTGCCGGCATGCCGCGTCGAGGATCTCGCGGGCGGAGATCCGGCCCGCAACGCCGCGTTGTGCCGCGCGATCCTCGCGGGCGAGCCCGGGCCGCGCCGCGACACCGCGGTCGCGGCGGCGGGCGCGCTGCTCGTGCTCGGCGGGCGCGCCACCACTTTCATCGACGGCGCAGCCGCGGCACGCGGCGCGCTCGACAGCGGGGCCGCCGAACGGCTGCTCCAGCGTTTTCTCAGCGAGATTCCAGCATGATCAACACGCGTATCAAGATTTGCGGCATCACGACCCTCGTCGACGCGCTCGCCGCGCTCGAAGCCGGCGCGGACGCGCTCGGCTTCGTGTTTTCCGCGAGCCCGCGCCAGATCAGCGCGCGCGACGCCCGCACGATCGTCGACCAACTGCCGCCGTTCGTCACCACGGTCGGCATCTTCGTCGACGAACCGATCGAGCACGTGCGCGCGATGGCCGAGATCTCGGGCGTGGCGGCCGTCCAGTTGCAGGGTAGCGAAACCGACGCGTACTGCCAGCAGGTCGGCCGGCCCGTGATCAAGGGCTTTCGCGTCGGCGCGGACTTCGATCCCGCCGTGGCCAACGGCTACCGGGTCAGCGCCTATCTGTTCGACGCCTCCGTCGCCGGCATCACGGGCGGCACCGGGCAGCGCTTCGACTGGGACCGGCTGCACGGCGTGCGCTTCGCGCGCCCCGTGATCGTCGCGGGCGGCCTGCACGCGGACAACGTCGGCCAGTTGGTCGCGCGGCTCGCGCCGGCCGGGGTGGACGTCAGCTCGGGCGTCGGCGCGAGCGCGACCCGCAAGGATCCGGACAAGCTGCGCGCGTTCGTCGCGGCGGTGCGCGATGCGGATCGCGATGCGCGCCCGCAGCCGAGCGCCGACGCCCCGGACCTGCTGCGCGACGCCTTCGACGCGCGGCCGCTCGTCGAGATCAACGGCCGGCAGTTCCTGGTCAACTCGCTGACCGAGCAGGTGCCGGCCACGCCGGCGCCGCTGCTGCGCGAGGCCGCGCGGCGCGTGTGCGAGGCGCTCGACGTGCAGCCCGGCATGAAGCTGGTCGGCGAGGAAGACAAGGGCGGCGTGCTGCTCGCCGCGGTGTCGCTGCTGTCCGGCCTGCCGTTCGGCATCGCGCGCTGGTATCCGTCGGGCCTCGAAGGGCAGGTGAAGGTCGAGTTCGGCTGCGAGTACACCTCGGGCGAGCTGTACCTGAACGGCGTCGAAGCGGGCGACCGCGTGATCATCGTCGACGACCTGATCAGCACGGGCGGCACGCTGATCGGGCTGGTCGAGGCGGTGCGGCGCGCGGGCGCGAGCGTCGAGCAGATCGTCTGCGTGGCGGAGAAGGCCGACTACGCGGGCGTCGAGCGGGTGCGCGCGGCGACCGGCATCGAGGTGCGCACGCTGGTGCGGGTCAGCGTGGCGGGGACGGCGTCGAGCGTGCTCGACGTCAATTACTGAGCGACGCGGACAGGAGGACGACCATGCGCACAGGTTTCTTCAAGGGATGGAGCGTCGTGATCGCGGCGCACCTGCTGCTCGCGCTGATCTTCGGCGCGGCTTATTCGTTCGGCGCGTTCTTCGTGCCGCTGCAGGCGACGTTCGACGCGGGGCGCTTCCCCGTGGCGTCGGTCTTCTCGCTGACCGCGTTCATCTACTACACGGTCGGGGTGTTCTCCGGCGCGGTCGCCGACCGGACCTCGACGCGCACCGTCGTCGGCATCGGCATCGTGCTGCTCGCGCTCGGCTTCTTCGTCAGCAGTCTCGCGGGCGGCTCGCTGCCGGTGTTCCTCGGCGCGTTCTGCGTGCTGGTCGGGCTGGGCGTCGGGCTCGTCTACGTGCCGAGCGTGACCGCGGTGCAGCGCTGGTTCGTGCGCTACCGCAGCCGAGCGTCCGGGCTCGCGCTCGCGGGCACCGGGCTCGGCACCTTCATCGGGCCGAGCGCCGCGGGCTGGTTGATGCAGCAGATGTCGTGGGCCGCGACGATGCGGGTGTTCGCGGCGGCGATCGCGCTGGTGGGGCTCGCGGCGGCGACCCAGATGCGCGGCAAGCCGCAGGAGCTGGGCCTGCTGCCGGACGGCGACACCGCGCCCGCCGGCGCGACGGCCGCGCCCGCGCGCGGCGGCGCCGATCTGACGCTGGCCGAGGCCGCGCGCGGCGCGCGGTTCTGGTGGTATTTCGGCGCGATCTTCCTCGGCTCGGTCGGGCTGTTCCTCGCGCTCGTGCACATCAATCCGTATGCGCGCCAGCTGGGCCTGTCCGCCGCCGAGGCGAACCTGCTGATCGGCCTGATCGGCGTCGGCAACGTCGGCGGCCGCCTGTTGCTCGGCAGTCTCGCCGACCGGCTCGGCGCGCGCCGGCTGCTTGGGTGGCTGACCTTCGCGCTCGCCGTGTTGAACCTGTGCTGGCTCGGCGCGCACGATTTCGCGACGCTCGCCGTGTTCGCGCTGCTGTTCGGCGCGGCCAACGGCGGCTGCATCTCGCTGTATCCGTCGGTCGCGGCCAGCTGGTTCGGCACCGCGAACCTCGGCGCGATCCTGGGCGCGCTGTACATCTCGGTCGGCATCGCGGCGATCGCGGGCGGCAGCCTCGGCGGCCTGCTGTTCGACCTGTCGCAGAGCTACGCCGTGTCGATCGTGTTCAGCGCGCTGTGCGCGCTCGCGTCGGTCGCGCTGCTCGCGATCGCCGGCTCGCGGCGCGCGGCGGATGCGCCGCATCGCGCGGTTGCGCGCGCAACGGGGCGCCTGCGATGAGCGACATCGTCGACCTGCGCAGCGCGCTCGCCGCGCTCGAACGCCACGGCGGGCGCATCGAGGAGATCGATGCGCGCCTCGATCCGCAGCTTGCGCTGCTCGACGATTACCTCGCGTCGTATCGCACATCGCATGGCGCGTGGATGAGCGCCGAGCAGCCGCTGCGGCGCTACCATGCGCCGGCGCGCGGCGCGTTCCCGGTGCTGCTGGGCGTGTTCGGCAGCCGCGCGCGCACGCGCTTCTGGCTCGATCCGGACGGTCGCGCCGATCCGCGCACGCCGCATGGCGCGCTGCTCGCCGACGCGCTCGCGCGGCCGTTGCCGCCGCAACCGGTGCGCGCGCCGACGCCGCGCCATGTGGTGCGCGATCCCGATTTGCGCGCGTGGCTGCCGGCGCTGACGTGTTCGGCGGGCGATCCGGGGCCGACCGTCACGCTCGGGCTCGCCTATGCGCGCGACCCGGTGAGCGGGGCGGCGAATGCCTCGGTGCACCGGATCACGCTCAAGCACGGTTCGGCGACGATCGCGCTCGGCTCGTCCGGCCATCTGCGGCGCATGCTCGACGCATGCGTGGCGCGCGGCGAGCGCTTGCCGGTCTCGATCAACATCGGGCTCGATCCGGCGCTCTACTACGCGGCGGCGCTGAGCGCGCCCGCGCTCGGCTTCGGCGACGACGAACTGGCCGTCGCGGGCGCGCTGCGCGGCCGGCCGGTGGGGCTGGCCCCGTGCGCGTCGCAGCCGGGCTGGTGCATCGACCACGCCGAGATCGTGCTCGAAGGCAGCCTCGGCGCGGAACAGGCGAGCGAGGGCGATACGCCGGGCGGCCATGCGATGCCCGAATACCTCGGCTACTACTCGCCGGCGGGCGTGGTGCCGGTGCTGGCCGTCAGCGCGCTCGCGTATCGCGAGGGCGCGTGCTATCAGGCGGTCAGCGGGCCGGGGCGCGAGCAGTCGGAATTGCTGGGCGCGGGCCAGGAAGCGGCGGTGTGGCGGGTGCTGCAGCAGGGCGGCGCAGGTTCGCTGGTGCGTGACGTCGGCGCGCTGGCGGCGGGCGGCGGCCATCTGTTCACGGTGCTGCAATGCGCGCCGCGCGACGCCGGGGACGACGCGCGGCTGCGCGAGGCGGCACGGCTGGCGCTCGAACAGGTTGCGTCGACCAAGAACCTGGTGCTCGTCGATGCCGACGTGCAAGCGCACGCGGCGGACGACGTGCTGTGGGCCATCGCGACGCGCTGCCGGCTGGAACACGATCTCACGGTCACGGGGAGCCTGCGCGGCACCTCGCTCGACCCGACCCAGTCCGCCGAGTATTGCGCGGGCGGCGTGCGCGGCCATACCCGCAAGTGCGTGATCGACTGCCTCGTGCCGCTCGACCAGCGCGCGCGCTTCCGGCGCGCCTTCAGCGCGGCGTGACCGCGCGCGGGGTCATTCTTGCCAGACCTGATGGGTGAAGCGCTTCGCCCATGCGGGCGGCTCGCCGCGGAAATAGAAATGAATGCCGTCGGTGAACGACGCGGGGATCAACTGGTGCCGCGCGCCGATCCGCGCGAGCGCATGCAGCGTGAAGAACGAGATGTGGCCGTTGCGCGGCGCGCAGTACCACCAGCGTTCGAGTCCGGCTTGAAGCGCGGCGTCGGTGGCGAGGGTGGTGCTGAACAACAGCGCGCCGCCGTCTTCGAGGAATCCCGCCAGCTCGTCGATCAATGCCTGCGGCTGCGGATGATGCTCGAATACCTCGAACGCGACGACGAGATCGTAACGCCGCGTCGGGCGGATGCTGTTGCCTGTGTAGGGATCGAACGAGTCGACGTGCGCGAAGCCCTTGGCCTTGAGTTCGCGTTCGAACAGGCCGAGGCCCGCGCCGTAGTCGAGGATCGCGACGCCGGCCAGTTCGGGGAAATTGCCGGCGACGATCTCGGCGTTCTGCGCGGCCCGCGCGCCGAGATAGTCGGGGTCGACGCGCACGTACTCGTCGTTGTAGATGTGCGCGGCGAAATCCTCGTGAGACCACGCGTCGAACGCGTGGGTCGCGACGAAGCCGCATTGCTCGCACCGGTGGTAATAGATCGGGACGCCCGCGTAGGGCATGACCCGCGGGCCGACCAGATCGAGACAACTGCGGGAAAAATCGACCACGCCGCACAAGCGGGCGGGCCCGTCGCAACACTTGCAGCGGGTGACGGGCGGGCTGACCGCCAGATCACTGAGCAACACCATGGCTACCTCTTTTGATTCGGAATCTTGAAAGGCGGTGGCGTGCGGATCACCCCGTGCCGGCATTGTACTCCGGCGCGTGACGCGTAAGGCGCGGTGCGGGACGCACGGCTGCGACATCCATATTGAAAGTGTTTTGAATGAATCCATGCAGCCCGGCACGCCGGGTTTCTGCTTCGCCCCCCCGTCGGACCGCATCCGTCTCCGAGCCCGACAGCAGGACTCACTTTCCCGCAGCGCACCGAATCCGGTCAGGCGCCCCCTTTGTCGGCCAAAAGTTCGATGCCTGGGTGCAGAAGGTGAGGGCGTCGTCGGACCGGCTCGACATGAGCGTGTACCGCACGGTCGCCGAGTCGAGCGAGAAGGCGCCCGTGCGCTACTTCTCGTCGGTCGATCCCCGGCTCTTCCACAACATCATCGCGAAATACAACGATGGCACGTCCTCGACCTGAAGGACGCCGCCTGCGGCACGAAGGGATAACGCATGTTCGGCAAACTGACACTTTCGGCGATTCCGTTCGACCAGCCGATCATCATGGGGGCGGGCGCCTTCATGGGGCTGGTCGTGATCGGCATTCTCGCGGCCTTGACGATCACCGGCCGATGGAAATGGCTGTGGAGCGAATGGCTCACGAGCGTCGATCACAAGAAGATCGGCGTGATGTACATCATCATCGCGTTCATCGTGCTGCTGCGCGGCTTCGCCGACGCGATCATGATGCGCCAACGGGCCCGGCTACCTGCCGCCGCACCATTACGAGCAGGTCTTCACCGCGCACGGCGTGATCATGATCTTCTTCATGGCGATGGTGTTCATGGTCGGCCTGATGAACCTGATCGTGCCGCTGCGGATCGGCGCGCGCGACGTCGCGTTCCCGTTCATCAACTCGCTGTCCTTCTGGATGACGGCCGTCAGCGCGATCCTGATCAACCTGTCGCTCGTGATCGGCGAATTCGCGCGGACCGGCTGGCTCGCCTATCCGCCGCTGTCCGAGCTGCAGTTCAGCCCGGGGGTGGGGGTCGACTACTATCTGTGGGCGCTGCAGATCTCGGGCGTCAACTTCTTCGTGACGCATCATCAAGATGCGCGCGCCGGGCATGACGCTGATGAAGATGCCCGTGTTCACCTGGACCGCGCTGCGCACCAACGTGCTGATCATGGCGTCGTTCCCGATCCTGACCGCGACGCTCGCGCTGCTCGCCCTCGACCGCTACCTCGGCATGCATTTCTTCACGAATGACGCCGGCGGCAACGCGATGCTGTACCTGAACCTGATCCGGGCGTGGGGGCATCCGGAGGCGTACATCCTGATCCTGCCGGCGTTCGGGATCTTCTCGGAAGTCATCGCGACCTTCGCGAAGAAGCCGTTGTTCGGCTACCGGACGATGGTCTACGCGACCTGCGCGATCATGGTGCTGTCGTTCCTCGTGTGGCTGCATCACTTCTTCACGACGGCGTCGACGGTCCGGAAGATCGAGGACAACCGCCTCGGCAAGCGCATCGAGACGCGCGTCGACGACTTGGAACTGGAGGTCAACTGATGTTGCAGAAAACTCTCGACGTGAACCTGCACGATCACGCCGACGATCATGGCGATCATCCGCCGTCCCATTCGGTGTTCGGGTTCTGGCTGTGCCTGATGACCGACTGCGTGATCTTCGCGGTGCTGTTCGCCACCTTCGCGGTGCTGGCCCAGCAGTACGCGGGCGGCCCGACCACGAAGGACCTGTTCGACATTCCCGGCGTGGCGCTGGAGACGGCGGCGCTGCTGTTGAGCAGCATCACCTACGGTTTCGCCATGCTGGCCGCGCATCACCAGATGAAGGGCGCGCTGCTCGCCTGGCTCGCCGTGACCTTCGTGCTCGGCGCGGCGTTCCTCGCGATGGAAATGCGCGAGTTCTCGCACCTGATCGCCGAAGGCGCGGGGCCGCAGCGCAGCGCGTTCCTGTCCGCGTTCTTCACGCTGGTGGGCACGTGACCGTGGGCCTCGTGTGAATGGTCGTGCTGGCCGCGCAGATCGTCGGCCGCGCGACGCTGTCGGAACGCGACCTGCGTCGCCTGACCTGCCTGAGCCTCTTCTGGCACTTCCTCGACATCGTGTGGATCTGCGTGTTTTCCTTTGTCTATCTCGCGAGTGTGATCTGAATGGGCCAGTCGCATTCCTCTCAACTTGATGCCGGGCACGGCAGCGTCGGCAGCTACGCCGCGGGCTTCGTGCTGTCGGTCGTGCTGACCGCGGCGTCGTTCGGGGTCGTGACGTGGGGCGGCCTGCCGCCGCACGCGGCACTGATCGCGCCGGCCGTGCTCGCGTTCGAGCAGATCGTCGTGCACCTCGTGTACTTCCTGCACATGAACAGCTCGTCGGGGCAGCGCTGGAACGTCATGGCGTTCAGCTATACGGTGCTTACCACCGGCATCCTGATCATCGGCACGATATGGGTCATGCACAACGTCAGCATGAACATGATGTCGCGCTGAGCGACACGCGCGGACGGTAGGCTGAAAGCGGCCCGAAAGAGCCGCTTTTTTCATGTGCGCTCGCCGGCGCGACGGGGCGGCGTGCACAACCTGGAATGCGTATCGCCCGCACGCCCGTGGTCTCGATCGCGCTGCCGGAATTTCCTGGAAATGAGCAATAGGGCTTCCTATAGTGGATAGCGAAAAATACGCGTGAAATGCAGCGTCTCCCGCATGCGGCCCGCATGGAACTGGTTCTTTTGTTTATCTGAGGTGTGCTTACTTTTTGACAGGGAGGCGCGCACCATGTCCACTCAGGCGAACTTGCTGGAACTGTTCCGGTGCCGGGTATCGCTCGCGGGCCATGCGCCGGCCGCGGTCTCGGAACACGAGACGCTGAACTACCGCGACCTCGACCGACGAAGCGACACGGTCGCCGCCGCGCTGACGGCGCACGGCGCGGGGCCCGGCAGCCTGGTGCCGATCGAGGCGAGACGGAATGCGGATTTCATCGTCGGCATACTCGGGGTGCTGAAGGCGGGCGCCGCCTATGTGCCGATCGACGAGCGCTATCCCGACGCGCGCAGGCAGCACATCCTGGCGCAGTGCAACGCTCCGCTTGCGTTGACGACGCGCAAGCCGGCCGCAAGCGGAACGGGTTCGTACATCAGCATCGCGCAGTTGTGCTCGCAGCATCGGGAACAGGATGCGCCGAGCCCGACGCCGCACGAGAGCGCGGCGAACGATGCGCTCTATGTGATCTTTACGTCGGGCTCCACCGGCGCGCCCAAGGGCGTGATCGTCGAGCACGCGGCCGTGGCCGCGCTCATGCGTTGGCACAACGCGCGTTTCGCGATGACCGGCGAGAGCCGGGCGACGTCGATGGCCAGCCTGGGATTCGACGTCTCGCAGTGGGAGATCTGGTCCACGCTCACGGCGGGCGCGACCTTGTTCCTGCCCGACGACGAAACGCGCCTCGACGTCGACGCGCTGGTCGGTTTCTTCATCCGCCACCGGATCACGCATGCCTATGTGCCGACCGTGCTGGTCGCGGATGTGGTCGCCCTCGGTCAGCCGGCGGGGCTCGCCCTCCGGTATCTTTTCACGGGAGGCGAGAAGCTCGGCCCGGTCGATACGGACGGCATCCGATACACGCTGATCGATTACTACGGCCCGACCGAAGCGACGATCTTCGCGACCTGCCATCCAGTGCCGAGCGCGACGCTGGGTCGGCCGGATTCGATTGGCCGCCCGATCCACGACACGGAAATCCTGATCCTGGACGAGGCGGGGGGCATCGTGCCCACGCCCGAAGTCGGTGAAATCTGCATCGGTGGACCGTGCCTGGCGCGCGGCTACCTGGGCAACCCCGATCTGACCCACATGAAATTCCGCCCGCATCCGAACCAGCCCGGACGGATCGTTTATCACACGGGCGATCTGGGACGCACGCTCGACGACGGCGCGATCCAGTTCCTCGGTCGCCGGGACGACCAGGTCAAGATACGAGGCAACCTGGTCGAGCCGGACGAGGTTCGGAGCACGCTCATGCGCGCGGTCGAGGTGCGCAAGGCGAGCGTGCTGACCGTGCCCAACGCGGCCGGGAGCGGTGTCGATCTGGTCGCGTTCATCGTGCCGCGCGACGCCACGGCATCGCCCGCGCGCGTCATCGCTGCGCTCAAGGCGACTGTCCGGCACTACCTGCCCGACTACATGTGGCCGGTCCGCTATCTGCTGCTGGACGAGATGCCGACCACGGTGAACGGCAAGACCGATCGGGACGCGCTCCGGCAGCGCTTTCATGCGCAACAGCAACCGGACTGGGCGGCAAGCGAACCGTACAGCGCCACCGAGCGTCAGGTCGCGAATGCATTCGCCGCGCTCATCGGCCATGCGCACTTCCACAAGACGGATTCGTTTTTCGATATCGGCGGCAACTCCCTGCTGACGGCGAAGCTCGTCAAGGCGTTGTCGGAGGCGGCGGGCGTGAAGATGCTGATTCGCGAGGTCTACGAGCACGCCTCGGTCGCGGGGCTCGCGGCGGAGATCGAGCGGCGCGTGGCCGCGACCGCGCCGGAACTCGAACGCGAGCCGACCTATGCGCTGGAGCAGGACATCCGCGTGCCCGCCCAGGCGGATTTCAGCGGCCCGTTCGACCCGGCCCGGCTGAGCCGGCCCCGCGCGATCCTGCTGACCGGCGCGACGGGTTTCGTCGGCGTCCACTTGCTCGCCGAACTGCTCGCGACGACGTCGGCGGTGGTGCATTGCCTCGTCCGCGCCGAGGACGCGAGTGCGGGCCGTGCGCGCATCGAGGCGAAGCGACGCGAGTACGACCTGCCTGTGAAGGCGGAAGACACGGCGCGCATCCGCGTCTGGCCGGCCGATATCACGAAGGCCCACCTCGGCATGAGTGCGTCCGACTACGCGGCGTTGAGCGACGAGATCGATGTGGTCTATCACTCGGCGAGCGCGGTCAACTTCATCCAGCCTTACTCGTACATGAAGAAGATCAACGTCGACGGCTTGCTGCAGATCGTGGCATTCGCGGGCAGCCGGCGCACCAAGGCGCTGGTCATGCTGTCGACGATCTCGGTCTACAGCTGGGGGCATCGCTTCACGGGCAAGACCTCGATGACCGAGGCGGACGATATCGACCAGAACCTGGGCGCCGTGCTCGAGGACATCGGTTATACGCGCAGCAAGTGGGTGATGGAAAAGATCGCCGACCTGGCCGCGCAGCGCGGACTGCCGCTGATGACGTTCCGCCTGGGCTACGCGACGTTCCACAGCGAAACCGGGGTGAGCGCGGATTATCAATGGTGGGGGAGGCTGGTCAAGACCTGCCTCGCGCGCGGCACCGTGCCCGATCTGCACGATCTGCGCGAAGGCTTGAGCACGGTCGACTACATGACGAAGGCGCTCGCGTACATTTCGCGCAAGCCCGAGGCGCTGGGACGGAAATTCAACTTGATCAATTCACCCGGCACCAATCTGACGCTCCTGGAATTCTTTGCGCGCTTGAATCGGGATTTCGGTTTGAACCTGCGCATCGTACCGTTCCATGAATGGCTCGATTCCTGGAAGAGCGATGTCGATGCGCCGCTTTATCCGCTATTGAGCCTGTTCAACGACAACATCCGCAACGGCTTGAGCACGGTCGAGCTTTATCAGGACAATTATCAGTGGGATTGCCGCAACGTCATCGAATGCCTCGCCGGCAGCGGGATCGAGCAGCCTACGTTTTCGCGTGCGCAGCTCGCGTTGTATCTGAAGCGGTCGATCGGGTGGTCTGCGGCGGGTTGAGCGTTCTGGCGAGTGGAGAACCGGCGCGCAGCCGGCGGCGCGCCCGGGCGGAATCGCGGCGCTCCTCGCCCATGCCGCGTGGATGGCCGGCGAATCCGGCAGGGGAGGCCACCGATGTTCAGGCGAATCCCTGCATCGAGAGCGCGCCGAGCGCACCGAAGTTCACCCGGAGCGGCTGGCCGCGCGGTACGTCGAGTGCGCCTGCATAGGAGCCCGTCGTCACGATCTGGCCGGCGCGAACCGGTTCGCCGCGTGCGGCGAGGAAGTTGACGAGCCAGAGCAAGGGCTTGAGCGGATCGCCGTCCGGATGGCGGCCGTCGATCGTTCGATCGAGCGCGCCGTGGAAATCGAGCGCGATGGCGTCGAGCGGGACGTGCAGGCCGTCCGGCACCACGGGGCCGACACATAGCCCCTGATTGAACTGGTTGTCCGGGAGCAGCTCGAAGGCGGATGCCCGCTCGGGCTCCGCGTAACGGCAGCCCAGCACTTCGAGCACGAGCCGCACGTCGCGAATCGCGTCACGTACCTCGGCTTCGTCGTAGGGACGATCGCGACGCGGCAGGTCGTGATCGAGCACGAAAGCAAGTTCGGGTTCGATGCGCACGATGGGCGCGTCTCCGGCGACCGGGAACGGCGCGTTCGATGCGTCGTGGATCCGCGATGCGAGGATGGGCGCGACGACGACGCGCCCCGGCGGCGGCAGCGCGCATTTCCAGCCGCCGACGCCATCCCCCGACAACGCGACGACGCGGCGCTGGATCGCCAGTGCTGAGTCGATGTCGTTCGGGCGCGCGGCGTCCGGCAGCCGCGCGCCGGGAATGCCCGCGCGGTGTAGGGCAATGAGGTGCAGGGCGGCGATTTCCGTGTTGTCGGGCGTGGCGGTCATGGGAATGCGGGAGGGGCGCGAGGCGAAGCGAGCATTCTATGCCCGGCGGCGGATGCCGTGTCGGGCGCCGGGCGCTGCCCGTGCCGGCGTCGAGCCCGGCCGCGTGGTTGCCGGAACCCGGCCGGGGCTCGCATCAGGCGCAATCGAGGTGCATCGTTGAAAACGATGCACCTCGCCCTCTCATCCGGTCATCGTGACGGATGGATTGGATCGACGAATCAAGGGATATAAACCGATCCGGAGTTCACCAACGCGGCGCCGCCCGGTGAAACGCCATAAATGAAGATGCGGGTGCCCGGCGGATAGCTTGCGCCCAACTGAATACCGAACCGATGGGAGCCGCCGGCATTACAGGCGGCGTTGACTGCGGGCTCGTTCGCTTGATTGGCAATACCCACGCCGGCCAACATGCCGCCGTTTTCCGGGCTATTGCCGACGTAGATCTGCACGGTAACCGGTTGATAGTTGCCTTGCGCGCAGGCCCAGCCATATACGACGCCGTTGCTGTTGGCCGAATCGATCGTACCGATCACGCCGGCAAGCGCCGCGTGAGAGGAGAGCATGAGCGCCGGGGCGGCGAGCAGGAGCGCAAGTTTCTTCGCGCGCAGCGTGGAGCAAGCCTGCTTCGCAAGCTTGCCGATCGAAACGGTATTTGAAATGCTCATTGAATTCCCCCAAGTTAAAGAAAATTGGTCGGTTTATGGGTTTGTTTCAAAGATGCGAATCGGAATTTTCTCAGCCAGGCTGGATTCGAGGGCGTCCGATCAGAAACCCTCTCAAGTACTTTATTTCAAGCGGCAGGCACCATCAATCACTAATCGCAATCGATTTGATGCGCGTCGGGAGATGTTCGTGTGATTGAGAAGGCCGCGTACGATTGAAAGCGATTTGATTTATGGTTGAATTTAATGATTCAAAGATTATTGATCAAGCAGGAGCGCTGTGCGCCTGCATTGCAGATTTCCACGACAACGCGAGTGCTGTTCCAGAGCAAGCAGACAATGAAACCATTACGTGCTGTACCTGCATCATCTGCTCGTTCGGCGAATATACCGGCGCATCGACGACCGGCCGCAGCGCGTCATCCGTGATCGTGCGTCGCCGCAGACCTTCGCTTTCGGTAAAGGCGCGGTGCGTGCCCATGCATATTGGCGTCGGCGAACGGATTCGCCAGCACGTGGCGTTCGGCATGACAGCGCTAGCGGATTGTTCGCATACCAGACAATGCCTGGGAAGCCCGCGACACGACACCCGACCAATCCGTTTCATCGACTTCCTGCCGAAACAACGTCACGGCACCGGGATACCAGATCGACGTCGAGCCCTGTGCCGCCCATCGCCAATCCGCGGCGACATTTGAAATCAGTATCCAGGTGGGTTTGCCGAGCGCCGCGGCAAGATGCATCGCGGCGGTGTCGACGCCGATCACGAGGTCGAGCCGCGAGATCATGCCCGCGACGTCGGCAAAGTTGGCGGCCCGGCTACCCAGATTGACGATGAAGCGTTGGTCGGTTTCCGCTTGTAGCTCAACGGCAGTCGCATCCTTTTGGAGGCTGACGAAGGTGACGTTCCCACTCTCCCATAGAGGCTTCAGCACCTTCAGCCCCGGCAGCGACCTGACCGAGTCGCTCGGGTTGAGCGGGTTGCCTCGCCAGACCAGGCCGACGCGAAGACGCCCCTTGGGAAGGAAGCGCTCCCATTTCGATGCCGCATTCGCCGGTGCGCGCAGATAGGGCAGTTCGGCCGGGATGGTGGATGGCTGTTCCCGCAGATGATAGGGAATACTCCAGGCATAGGTCCAGAAATCGTGCATCGGACATGCCGATGCATGAAATGCTTCGCGCGGGACGACTGCATCCGCGCCGGGTAGCGCGGCAAACAACGGCAGCGTCGCGTAGCTGCAAACCAGCGTGATTCGCGCGCTACCGAGTGCCTTGAGTCTGCGGATATAGCGCACCAGATGGATCAGATCGCCATGCCCTTGCTCCGGCCAGATCAGAAGCGACGCGCCCGCGATGGGCTCTCCGCGCCATTGAGGGAAGGGTACCGTCGGCGGGCTGGAATGGGCACCTTGGAAAAAAGGCGCGTGGCGTGCTTCGAACAGCAGCAGCCCCTCGGTCCAGTTTCCCTCGGCGAGCAATGCGTTGGCCAGATTCAGCTGATAGGGCGCGTGATCCGGCTGAAGTGCCAACGCGCGTCGATAAGCAGTCTTGGCGTGATCAAGGCGGCCCTGGTCCGTCAGGATAAGGCCGAGCAAATTCAGCGCATCAGAGTGATCCGGTGCTGCCGTGATCAGTTGCGCAATCGTCGATTCGGCTTCTTTCAAGCGTCGCATCGATCGCAGCAGGCTACCCAGATTCAACAACGCGTCCGGATGATCCGGCTGGGCGGCAAGCGCGCGCCGGAACGAGGACTCGGCGGCATCGTGCCGTGACTGGGCGCGATGGAGCACGCCGAGATTGTTGTGAGCGTCCGCGAATGACGGTTTCTCTTGAATCGCTCGAGTCAGATAGGTCAGGGCGTCGGCGTAGTTGTGCAAAGCCAAGTGGCAGGCGCTCGCCAGATTAAGCAGTTCCGCATCGTCGGGATCAACCTCAAGAGCAGATTGCGCCGCGCGTAGGGCTTCGGAAAATTGCCCGCAGAGATAGCGTTCCTTTACGAAAGCAATATTTCGATGTTGATCATGGGTCATTGCGCGCCTTTTTCAATGCAGATCGCTTTACAGCTTTCTGGTTAGGTCATGGCATTGCCGCAGGGCTCGGTTTTGCTCAGACAAAATCGCTGAACCAAGTGAGTCATGGATTGGCAGTCGTGCTGCGACGCTTCGCGCGCGGCTGTCAGACTGGCCTCGGACGCATATTATCATCCGACGATATGACCACGGCCATGGTTCTGTGCTGCCTCCGGTCCCCCGTGTTTCTTGCGCAAATAATTCTTAAGTGGGTGACGTCGCCTGGATGTGCCCAGTCCACTGTATGTCTTCCATTCAGCATGACGTCGTCTAGGCAATATCCATCTTGCGGCACACCGCCTTGATAAGAGTTCCAGGCCTGGCTTGCTTTGACGGGAATGCTCCGCCCCTTGATGGGTTGATGGAGAACCTACCTTTGGCGAGGCACCCTGTATAAAGGGTCGAGGCGAGAATCTGAACTAATTATCACAATTAACGCTTATTATAAATTTACGTGACAAAAGTTTTCTTTGTCGGTCTCGCCGATAAATATCATTCGGTTCGATTGGAGATGGGGCATAAATTCAATTCTTTCAAAGAAATTACAAGTATTTTAAAAGATTGAATGACATTGCCGAACATCCCGGAATATTCAAATTTAAATATATTTGATAAAAACTGCGCACAGTATCTAGCGCAATGCGAAAAACCCACGCCAGTGTCGTGAGACCGCGCATGAACCGATAAGGTAATCGAAATGAATAAGTCGTATCGAACTATTTGGAATGAAGCGCTTGGGGCGTGGGTGGCGGCGTCGGAACTGGATGCAGCGCGGGGGAAGCCGAACAAGTCGGTCGTTGCCGCTGCCACGGCAATCGCTTTGTTTGTGGTCGCTCAAGGTAATGCGCTCGCGCAATACGCTCCGTCTGGCGGTTCGGCCGTTTCAGGGGCAATAGCAATCGGTTCAAATACCGGCACGGGGCCGGTTGCCTCGGCCTCAAATGCTATCGCAATCGGCAACGGGGCATTGGCAAACCAGACCCAGGCAATCGCTATAGGCTTGAATACCAGCGCCACTGGCTCACTCGCAGTCGCGATTGGTTACCTCAACACCGCAAGTGGTTTCGCGTCGACAGCGCTTGGGGATCAAGCAACTGCAACTAACACATATTCTGTTGCACTTGGAACGCTTGCCTATGCATCGGGAAGCAGTGCAACAGCGTTAGGTACATCGGCAAATGCATCGGGAACCAACGCAACCGCGGTAGGTGCTGGGGCAAATGTGGCCGCAACCAATGCAACCGCGCTTGGCCAGTCCGCCGTTGTTTCTGCGGCAGGAGGCGATGGTATGGCGCTTGGCTCAAAGGCAAATGTTTCAGCCACTTCAGCCACGGCCATTGGCCAAAATGCTACGGCCGCCAATGCGAACGCGGTTGCGTTGGGCTCCAGTTCGGTGACGGCGGCTGCAAATCCGACCGCGACAGGAACCGTTGGAGGCGTTACCTATAACTACGCAGGCACGAACCCTGGCAGCGTGGTGAGCGTGGGTGCAGTAGGATCCGAGCGGCAGGTTACGAACGTCGCGGCAGGTCGGGTGACAGCAACCAGCACGGATGCGATCAACGGTTCGCAGTTGTTCGCGACCAACACGGCAATCAACAGCCTGTCCACTTCGACGTCGACCGGTCTGTCGTCGGCCACCAGCTCGATCGCATCGCTCTCGACTTCGGCGTCGACGGGCCTGTCGTCGGCGAACAGCTCGATTGCATCGCTGTCCACCTCGACGTCGACCGGCATCTCGTCGTTGTCGACGGGCTTGTCCACGACGAACAGCACGGTGACGTCGTTGTCGACTTCGGCGTCCACGGGCCTGTCATCTGCGAACAGCGCGATCACGTCGCTGTCCACCTCGACGTCGACCGGCATCTCGTCGTTGTCGACGGGCTTGTCCACGACCAACAGC
>NZ_JBXAPG010000012.1:0-17605 GCF_058803765.1 Burkholderia sp. GW821-FHT14F03 | reverse complement strand
GACCGGCATCTCGTCGTTGTCGACGGGCTTGTCCACGACCAACAGCACCGTGACGTCGTTGTCGACTTCGACGTCCACTGGCCTGTCGTCGGCGAACAGCGCGATCACGTCGCTGTCCACCTCGACGTCGACCGGCATTTCGTCGCTGTCGACGGGCGTGTCGACGGCCGTCAGTTCGATCGCATCACTGTCGACCGTGACCGGCAACCTGGGCAGCAGCACGGCTTCGGCATTGGGCGGTGGGGCGACCTACAACCCGGCGACCGGAACGATCAGCGCGCCCGCCTACACGACATACAACGCCAATGGCACGACCAGCACGGCGAACAATGTCGGTTCGGCGATCAACAACATCAACAGCCAGGGCATCAAGTATTTCCACGCGAATTCGACGGCGCCGGATAGCCAGGCGTTGGGAACGAATAGTGTCGCGATCGGCCCGAACGCGGTGGCGACCAATGCAGGCGACGTCGCGCTGGGCTCCGGTTCGGTGACGGCCGCGTCGAATCCGACGGCGACGGGCACGATCGGCGGGACGACGTACAACTACGCGGGCACGACGCCTGCGAGCGTGGTGAGCGTGGGCGCACCGGGCGCCGAACGTCAGATCACGAACGTTGCAGCGGGTCAGGTGACGGCGACGAGCACGGACGCGATCAACGGCTCGCAACTGTTCGCGACGAACACGGCGATCAACAGCCTGTCGACCTCGACGTCGACTGGCCTGTCGTCGGCGAACAGCGCGATTACATCGCTGTCCACCTCGACGTCGACCGGTATCTCGTCGCTGTCGACGGGCTTGTCCACGACGAACAGCACCGTCACGTCGTTGTCGACTTCGGCGTCCACGGGCCTGTCGACCGCAAACAGCGCGATCACGTCGTTGTCCACCTCGGCATCGACCGGCATTTCGTCGCTGTCGACGGGTTTGTCCACGACGAACAGCACGGTTGCCTCGTTGTCGACCTCGACCTCGACGGGTTTGTCGTCGGCGACCAGCTCGATTACGTCGTTGTCGACGTCGACGTCGACCAGCGTTTCGTCGCTGTCGACCGCCATCAACGCTGCGAAGACGCACTATTACAGCGTGAACGACAACGGCACGCAGCAGGGCAACTACAACAACGACGGCGCGACGGGCATCAACGCGCTGGCAGCAGGGACGAACGCGACGGCAGCGGGCGCAAGCGCGGTGGCAGTGGGTGATGGTTCGAACGCCAGCGCGGCCGGTTCGGTCGCCCTGGGTCAGAACGCAGTCGCCAGCGTCGCGAACAGCGTGGCGCTGGGCTCGAACTCGGTGACGGCGGCAGCCAATCCGACGGCAACGGGTACGATCGGCGGAACGACGTACAACTACGCAGGCACGACGCCGGCAGGTGTGGTGAGCGTGGGCGCACCGGGTGCGGAACGCCAGATCACGAACGTGGCGGCCGGTCAGGTGACGGCGACGAGCACGGATGCGATCAACGGCTCGCAGCTGTTCGCGGCGAACACGGCGATCAACAGCCTGTCGACCTCGACGTCGACTGGCCTGTCGTCGGCGAACAGCTCGATCGGCTCACTGTCGACGGGTCTGTCGTCGGCCACCAGCTCCATTGGTTCGCTGTCGACCGGCTTGTCGACGGCGGATAGTTCAATTGCCTCGCTGTCGACCTCGACGTCGACTGCCGTCAACGCATCGAAGACGCACTACTACAGCGTGAACGACAACGGCACGCAGCAGGGCAACTACAACAACGACGGCGCAACGGGCATCAACGCGCTGGCAGCAGGGACGAACGCGACGGCAGCGGGCGCGAGCGCGGTGGCGGTGGGCGACGGTTCGAACGCCAGCGCGGCCGGTTCGGTCGCCCTGGGTCAGAACGCAGTCGCCAGCGTCGCGAACAGCGTGGCGCTGGGCTCGAACTCGGTGACGGCGGCAGCCAACCCGACGGCCACGGGCACGGTCGGCGGGGTGACGTACAACTACGCAGGCACGACGCCGGCGGGTGTGGTGAGCGTGGGCGCGCCGGGTGCGGAACGCCAGATCACGAACGTGGCGGCCGGTCAGGTGACGGCGACGAGCACGGACGCGATCAACGGTTCGCAGCTGTTCGCGGCGAACACGGCGATCAACAGCCTGTCGACCTCGACGTCGACCGGCCTGTCGTCAGCGAACAGCTCGATCGGCTCACTGTCGACGGGTCTGTCGTCGGCCACCAGCTCCATTGGTTCGCTGTCGACCGGCTTGTCGACGGCGGATAGTTCAATTGCCTCGCTGTCGACCTCGACGTCGACTGCCGTCAACGCATCGAAGACGCATTACTACAGCGTGAACGACAACGGCACGCAGCAGGGCAACTACAACAACGACGGCGCAACGGGCATCAACGCGCTGGCAGCAGGGACGAACGCGACGGCAGCGGGCGCGAGCGCGGTGGCGGTGGGCGATGGTTCGAACGCCAGCGCGGCCGGTTCGGTCGCCCTGGGTCAGAACGCAGTCGCCAGCATCGCGAACAGCGTGGCGCTGGGCTCGAACTCGGTGACGGCGGCAGCCAACCCCACGGCAACGGGTACGATCGGCGGAACGACGTACAACTACGCAGGCACGACGCCGGCAGGTGTGGTGAGCGTGGGCGCGCCGGGCGCGGAACGCCAGATCACGAACGTTGCAGCGGGTCAGGTGACCGCGACGAGCACGGACGCGATCAACGGCTCGCAGCTGTTCGCGGCGAACACGGCGATCAACAGCCTGTCGACCTCGACGTCGACTGGCCTGTCGTCGGCGACCAGCTCGATCGCATCGCTGTCGACGTCGACCTCAACCGGCATCTCGTCGCTGTCGACGGGTTTGTCCACGACGAACAGCAACCTTGCCTCGCTGTCGACCTCGACGTCGACCGGCATCTCGTCACTGTCGACGGGCTTGTCCACGACGGATAGCAACCTTGCTTCGCTGTCGACCTCGACTTCGACGGGCCTGTCGACCGCAAACAGCTCGATCTCGTCGCTGTCGACCGCTGTCAACGCGTCGAAGACGCACTACTACAGCGTGAACGACAACGGCACGCAGCAGGGCAACTACAACAACGACGGCGCGACGGGCATCAACGCGCTGGCAGCAGGGACGAACGCGACGGCAGCGGGCGCAAGCGCGGTGGCGGTGGGCGATGGTTCGAACGCCAGCGCGGCCGGTTCGGTCGCACTGGGTCAGAACGCAGTCGCCAGCGTCGCGAACAGCGTGGCGCTGGGCTCGAACTCGGTGACGGCGGCGGCCAACCCGACGGCCACGGGCACGGTCGGCGGGGTGACGTACAACTACGCAGGCACGACGCCGGTCGGCGTGGTGAGCGTGGGCGCGCCGGGTGCGGAACGCCAGATCACGAACGTGGCGGCAGGTCAGGTGACCGCGACGAGCACGGACGCGATCAACGGTTCGCAACTGTTCGCGACGAATACGGCGATCAACAGCCTGTCGACCTCGACGTCGACTGGCCTGTCGTCGGCGACCAGCTCGATCGCATCGCTGTCCACCTCGACGTCGACCGGTATCTCGTCGCTGTCGACGGGCTTGTCCACGACGAATAGCACGGTTGCCTCGTTGTCGACGTCGACGTCGACCGGTATCTCGTCGCTGTCAACGGGCTTGTCCACGACGGACAGCACGGTTGCCTCGTTGTCGACCTCGACCTCGACCGGTCTGTCGACCGCAAACAGCTCGATCGCATCGCTGTCGACCTCGACGTCGACCGGCATCTCGTCGCTGTCGACGGGCTTGTCCACGACGAACAGCACGGTTGCCTCGCTGTCGACCTCGACCTCGACGGGCTTGTCGACCGCAACCAGCTCGATCTCGTCGCTGTCCACGTCGACCTCGACTGGCATCTCATCGCTGTCGACCGCTGTCAACGCGGCGAAGACGCACTATTACAGCGTGAACGACAACGGCACGCAGCAGGGCAACTACAACAACGACGGCGCGACGGGCATCAACGCGCTGGCAGCAGGGACGAACGCGACGGCAGCGGGCGCAAGCGCGGTGGCGGTGGGCGATGGTTCGAACGCCAGCGCGGCCGGTTCGGTCGCACTGGGTCAGAACGCAGTCGCCAGCGTCGCGAACAGCGTGGCGCTGGGCTCGAACTCGGTGACGGCGGCAGCCAACCCGACGGCCACGGGCACGGTCGGCGGGGTGACGTACAACTACGCAGGCACGACGCCGGCGGGTGTGGTGAGCGTGGGCGCGCCGGGTGCGGAACGCCAGATCACGAACGTGGCGGCCGGTCAGGTGACCGCGACGAGCACGGACGCGATCAACGGTTCGCAGCTGTTCGCCACGAATACGGCGATCAACAGCCTGTCGACCTCGACGTCGACCGGCCTGTCGTCGGCGACCAGCTCGATCGCATCGCTGTCGACTTCGACGTCAACCGGCATCTCGTCGCTGTCGACGGGCTTGTCCACGACGGACAGCACGGTTGCCTCGTTGTCAACTTCGACCTCGACGGGTTTGTCGTCGGCGAACAGCTCGATTACATCGCTGTCGACGTCGACCTCGACGGGCTTGTCATCGGCGACGAGCTCGATCGCGTCGCTGTCGAGTTCGACCTCGACGGGTCTGTCGACGGCAACCAGCTCGATCGCATCGCTGTCCACCTCGACGTCGACTGGCATCTCGTCGCTGTCGACGGGCTTGTCCACGACAGACAGCACCGTTGCTTCGCTGTCGACGTCGACGTCGACGGGTCTGTCGACGGCAACCAGCTCGATCTCGTCGCTGTCCACGTCGACCTCGACCGGCATCTCGTCGCTGTCGACCGCTGTCAACGCGGCAAAGACGCACTACTACAGCGTGAACGACAACGGCACGCAGCAGGGCAACTACAACAACGACGGCGCGACGGGCATCAACGCGCTGGCAGCAGGGACGAACGCGACGGCAGCGGGCGCGAGCGCGGTGGCAGTGGGTGATGGTTCGAACGCCAGCGCGGCCGGTTCGGTCGCCCTGGGTCAGAACGCAGTCGCCAGCGTCGCGAACAGCGTGGCGCTGGGCTCGAACTCGGTGACGGCGGCAGCCAACCCGACGGCCACGGGCACGGTCGGCGGGGTGACGTACAACTACGCAGGCACGACGCCGGCGGGTGTGGTGAGCGTGGGCGCGCCGGGCGCGGAACGCCAGATCACGAACGTTGCAGCGGGTCAGGTGACCGCGACGAGCACGGACGCGATCAACGGTTCGCAACTGTTCGCGACGAATACGGCGATCAACAGCCTGTCGACCTCGACGTCGACCGGCCTGTCGTCGGCGACCAGCTCGATCGCATCGCTGTCGACTTCGACCTCAACCGGCATCTCGTCGCTGTCGACGGGCTTGTCCACGACGGACAGCACGGTTGCCTCGTTGTCGACCTCGACCTCGACGGGCCTGTCGTCCGCGACGAGTTCGATCGCCTCGTTGTCGACCTCGACCTCGACGGGCCTGTCGTCGGCGACGAGTTCGATCGCATCGCTGTCGACCTCGACCTCGACGGGTCTGTCGTCCGCGACCAGTTCGATCGCATCGCTGTCCACCTCGACGTCGACCGGCATCTCGTCGCTGTCGACGGGCTTGTCCACGACGAACAGCACGGTTACCTCGTTGTCGACCTCGACCTCGACGGGCCTGTCGACCGCAACCAGCTCGATCGCGTCGCTGTCCACCTCGACGTCGACCGGCATTTCGTCGCTGTCGACCGCCGTCAACGCGGCAAAGACGCACTACTACAGCGTGAACGACAACGGCACGCAGCAGGGCAACTACAACAACGACGGCGCGACGGGCATCAACGCGCTGGCAGCAGGGACGAACGCGACGGCAGCGGGCGCAAGCGCGGTGGCAGTGGGCGATGGTTCGAACGCCAGCGCGGCCGGTTCGGTCGCCCTGGGTCAGAACGCAGTCGCCAGCATCGCGAACAGCGTGGCGCTGGGTTCGAACTCGGTGACGGCGGCAGCCAACCCGACGGCCACGGGCACGATCGGCGGGGTGACCTACAACTATGCAGGTACGACGCCGGCAGGCGTGGTGAGCGTGGGCGCACCGGGTGCGGAACGCCAGATCACGAACGTGGCGGCGGGTCGGGTGACGGCAACGAGCACGGACGCGATCAACGGTTCGCAGCTGTTCGCGGCGAACACGGCGATCAACAGCCTGTCGACCTCGACGTCGACTGGCCTGTCGTCGGCCACCAGCTCGATCGGCTCGCTGTCGACCGGCTTGTCGTCGGCCACCAGCTCGATCGGTTCGCTGTCGACCGGCCTGTCGTCGGCCACCAGCTCGATCGGTTCGCTGTCGACCGGCTTGTCGACCGCGACCAGTTCGATCTCGTCGCTGTCGACCTCGGTGTCGACCGCCATCAATGCGTCGAAGACGCATTACTACAGCGTCAACGACAACGGCACGCAGCAGGGCAACTACGCCAATGACGGCGCGACGGGCATCAACGCGCTGGCGGCAGGCACGAACGCCACGGCAGCGGGCGCAAGCGCGGTGGCGGTGGGCGATGGTTCGAACGCCAGCGCAGCCGGTTCGGTCGCCCTGGGTCAGAACGCAGTGGCCAGCATCGCGAACAGCGTGGCGCTGGGCTCGAACTCGGTGACGGCGGCGGCAACGCCGACGGCCACGAGCACGGTCGGCGGGGTGACGTACAACTACGCAGGCACGGCGCCGGTGGGCGTGGTGAGCGTGGGCGCGCCGGGCGCGGAACGTCAGATCACGAACGTGGCGGCCGGTCAGGTGACCTCGTCGAGCACGGACGCGATCAACGGCTCGCAGCTTTATACGGCGATCGAAGCGATCAACAGCCTGTCGACCTCGACGAGGTCGGACATCACCTCGCTGTCGACCAGCCAGTCGTCGCTGTCCACGTCCCTCATCACGCTGTCGACTTCGACCGTGACGGGCCCCAGCAGCACCTACTACAGCATCAACGACGGCGGTGCGCAGCAGGGCAACTACAACAACAACGGCGCGACCGGCATGAACGCGATGGCGCTCGGTCCGAACGCACTGGCTTCCGGCGCCAACAGCGTCGCGCTCGGCAACGGTGCGAACGCGAGCGCGGACGGCGGCACGGTGATCGGTGCGAGCGCGGTGGTGTCGGCCGCGAACGGCACGGCGATCGGCAAGGGGGCGACCGCCTCGGCGGCTGGCGCGGTGGCGCTCGGCGCGAACTCGGTGGCGGACCAGGCCAATACGGTCTCGGTCGGCGCGCCGGGAAGTGAACGCCGCATCACCAATGTCGCGGCGGGCGTGAACCCGACCGACGCGGTGAACATGTCCCAGTTGAACGCGGTGCAGTCGAGCGTGAACAACGTCGCCCGCACGGCGTACTCGGGCGTCGCGGCGGCGACCGCGCTGACGATGATTCCGGACGTCGACGTCGGCAAGACGATCGCCGTGGGCATCGGCGGCGGCAGCTACCAGGGCTACAGCGCCGTGGCGATCGGCTTCACGGCGCGTCTGACGGACAACCTCAAGCTGAAGGGCGGGGTGAGCGGCAGCAGCGCCGGCTACACGTACGGCATCGGCGCGGGTTATCAGTGGTAATGCGCGGCGCGTCCGGATGCGGTTCGGTCCGGACGCGCTGCATCTCAGCGTCATCCGGATATGAATCGGAACGTCAAACACAGGAACAGGAAGAGGGACATCATGTTCAACGCAAAACAAGCCGTACTGCTGGGCGCCACGGCGCTCGTCGGTTGCACAACCTTCTCGAGCCCGACTCACACCGCCTATTCGGTGTCGATGCCGGACGGCGTGCAAGCGTATCGAGTCACCTGCTACGGCCTGCTGGAAGGCCCCGGTTCGTGCCGCAAGGCAGCGGAGGCGATCTGCAAGGATAAGCCTGTCACGGCGCTGGAGGGGCAGTCGCTGCTGGGCGCCACGTCAGGCGGTCAGCCGGACACCCGGAATCTGCTGTTCCAATGCGGCGCGCCGCGAGCAAAGCCTTCCGTGCTTCCCGCGGCAGCCGCGCCGGCCGCACCGGCCGCCGTTGCGCCGATGCCGAAGGCAATCACGACGCTCAACGTCGATGCCAACTTCGATACGGCGCAGGCGAACCTGACGCCGGCCGCCCGCGTGCGACTGGACCAGTTGATTGGCGATGCGCGCGGCACCTCGATCAGGACGGTGACGGTCAACGGCTATACCGATTCCGTCGGCTCCAACGTCTACAATCTGGATCTGTCCGAACGCCGGGCCCAAGCGGTATTGGCTTATCTGCGGGACCACGGATTGCAGGCCGGCAAGTTTGCCGGCCGGGGTTATGGCGAGGCCAACCCGGTTGCTTCGAACGCGACGGCGGCGGGGCGGGCGAGCAATCGCCGGGTTGACGTGCTGCTCGATATCGACAAGCAATAAGCCATGCCTGACCGCGCGCCACTGGCTTGTGACGGGACGAATATTTTCCTAGGCATGTTTGTCCGATAAGCGGTATTTTCGTGGCAGGGGCCGTCACATCTCGATGCCAGCCCTTTTCCAAGGAGGCAGCCGGTGATGGGGAAGCACGTAGGCAAGGAACAACGGTTCCGTACAAGCCAGCTGGGGTGCGCTGTCGCGTGCGTTTTGTTCGCGGCAGCGTGGTTCGTCCAACCCGTCCAGTCGTTCGCGGGGGAGCCCGAATCCATGCTGCCGCCGGCGAGTCCGCCGACGGCCACGGTGCTCGCGAAGGCGGCGCAGGCGGTCGGGGTCCGGCGCTGCTACGCGGCGGTGGATCAGGTGTCGACCCGCATGTTCGCGAATACCCGGCATGCGGACGTGGCGCTCGATTGGGATCGCGGCGATCCGGACAACGAGCCCCTGTTTGCGCTGTCGGGGCTGGAATACCCGAATACCTCGGCGGTGTTGTCGCTGACCACCGTGCCGGCGCCGAGCGGCGGCTGCACGATCCTGGTCG
This sequence comes from Burkholderia sp. GW821-FHT14F03, assembly GCF_058803765.1. Classification (NCBI taxonomy): domain Bacteria; kingdom Pseudomonadati; phylum Pseudomonadota; class Betaproteobacteria; order Burkholderiales; family Burkholderiaceae; genus Burkholderia; species Burkholderia sp. GW821-FHT14F03. Next base: position 8,696 of record NZ_JBXAPG010000012.1, on the reverse strand, counting down.
AGCGGATCTCGAGTTCGACGCAGTCGTGCCGGGAGTATGCCCATTCGGAACTGCCCGGTTATCGGGGCACGCCGCTCGTGAAAGCCGTGACGGTCTATACCGAGCCGAGCCGGCCGCGCGAGACGGTGACGCTGGTCGATACGCCGCCCGCCTGCGTGATCGTGCGCCGGCAAGTGCAATACCGGTGGGGGGCCACGCAATGATGCCTCGCCGCACGATCTTGGCTTGCACGCCATGCGGAATCGAGCGGCCCATGTGACGAAGGTTCACATTCCGGCCGGAGCGATCTCTTACACTGGATTCCAAGCTGATCGACTCGTGCGGGAGACGATGTAGCCCAGAAAGCCTCAGTTTCCCCACTGAGGCTTTCGCCATTTATGGACCGGTATTCGTTGTTTACGCAGCAAGAATCCGTCACAGGTCGCTCATGGATTGTGAGCCTCCCAGGGGATACGGATGATCTGTTCGTCGGCGCAGCGCCGCTTCATCAAGTTCCCCTTGATCGACGGAATAAGAGAACTGACTTTCCGTTCGGCTGCACGATTCGCGTCAGGGCGCATCATTCAATCAATCCTCCGACGCTCGGTCATACAACGAACAGTTGGCTGTCCTGCATTATCGTATTTATTCGAGCTATTCCAACAAGCTACGGAGTGGCTCATGAAAAACGATTGGCGCCGGGGGTGGGCCTGGCTCGTCGCGCTTGCCTGCGCACTGTTGTTGTCCACGGGCGCGCGAGCGGCCGGGGTGCCGTCCTACACGGATATCGTGTCCGCGAGCAGCGGGCTCTGCCTGTCGAGCGCGGGCAATGCGTCGACCGCCGGCGCGGTCATCGTCCAGACTTCCTGCTCGGGGAGTGCCAATACCACCTGGGCATTGGTGCCGGTGGCCGGCAATCGCTATCACGTCGTGCTGCAAGGCACGGGGCTGTGTCTCGCGGTGAACGGTGGCGGCAGCAAGGCCGGCACGACACTGGTTCAGTGGGCATGCAGCGACACGGGGCTGAACGGGCAATGGACGTTCCTCGCGGTCGGCGCCAGCTACCGGCTGGTATCGGCGGTCAGCGCGATGTGCGCGGCCGTGAATGGCGGCTCGAATGCCGATGGGGCTCAGCTGGTCCAGTGGCCCTGCCAGAGCGCGACCGCGCTGAACGATCAGTTCAACCTCTACCTGCCCGTGCAGGCGGCCACCAACGTGGTGGCCGCCCACAGCGGGCGCTGCATGGTGGAGAACGGCAATACCGCCGTGCAAGGCGCATGCAACAGCCAGGGCAGCACCAGTTGGAGCTTCATGCCGGCGGGCAGCGGTTATCAGATCGTGTCGAACACCGGCAAGTGTCTTGCCGTGAACGGCAACAGTCTCGCGGCTGGCGCGACAGTGATTCCGTGGGCATGCGGCGATACCAGGCTGAATGGGCAATGGACAGTCCTGCCCGTCAACGGACGTTACCGGCTGGTGTCCGCGCTCAGCGGAATGTGCGCGGCCGTGAACGGCGGTTCGAAAGCCGATGGCGCGCTGATCGTCCAGTGGCCCTGCCAAAGCGCGACCGCGCTGAACGACCAGTTCCTGCTGACGTTGCCGCAGACGTTCCCGGTCACGCTGCCGTCCGCGTGGAGCGCGGTGATTCCGTTGCCGGTGAATCCGATCGGCCTCGCCAATACGCCGGCGGGCAAGCTCGTGATGTGGTCGTCCAATCAGCCGTTCACTTTCCAGGGCGACGTCGGCGGTAATGCGACCCAGACGTACACGGCCGTGTTCGATCCCGCGACCAATACAGCCACGCAATTCATCGAAACCTCGGCGGGCGCCGACATGTTCTGTCCGGGCACCGCGATGTTGTCCGACGGCCGGCTGCTCGTGAACGGCGGCGACAGCAGCCCGAGAACCTCGCTTTATGACTGGTCGACCAATGCCTGGAGTACCGCCGCGCGGATGAACATTCCGCGCGGTTACGAGGGCGACACGGTGCTGTCGACGGGCTCGGTGCTGACGCTGGGCGGCTCGTGGAGCGGCGGTTCCGGCGGCAAGAACGGGGAGGTCTGGACCAATGGCGGAAGCTGGACGGTGCTGTCCGGCGTGCCGGAAACCAACATCATCGGCCCCGATCCGGCGGGCGTGGCGCGCGGCGACAACCATCCGTGGCTGTTCGCGCAATCGAACGGCAGCGTGTTCCACGCGGGGCCCAGTTCGCAGATGAACTGGATCTCGACGAACGGCAGCGGTTCGATCCAGTCGGCCGGCAAACGCGGCGTCGATCCGTTCGCGGTCAACGGCAACGCGTCACTTTACGACGTCGGCCAGATCCTGAAGACGGGTGGTGCGAAGTCGTATGAGCAGCATGGCACGGTGCCGAACTATGCGTCGAACGCGGCGTACATGATCGACATCACGCGCGGCCCGAACCAGGCGGTCGGCGTGAAGCGCATCAATGGCATGACCTATCAGCGCGGGTTCGCGAGCAGCGTGATCCTGCCGAACGGCAGCATTGTGATCATCGGCGGCCAGAGCGTGGCGGTGCCGTTCACCGATTCGACGGCCGTACTGGTGCCGGAGATCTGGGATCCGGCCACGCAGCGCTTCAACCTGCTCAAGCCGATGCAGACGCCGCGCACCTATCACAGCACGGCGATCCTGATGGCGGACGGGCGCGTGTTCTCGGGCGGCGGCGGCCAGTGCGGCGCGGGCTGCGCGGCCAATCACCTGAACGCGGAAATCCTGACGCCGCCGTATCTGCTCAACGCGGACGGCACGCCGGCCGCGCGCCCGACGATCGTGTCGGCGCCCGCCAGCACGACGCACGGCACGACGATCGCGGTGTCGACGCAGGGCGCGGTCTCGTCGTTCGTGCTGATGCGGATGGCGTCGATCACGCATACGGTTAACAACGATCAGCGCCGGATTCCGCTCGCGATCGCGGCGTCGAGCGGCACAGCGTACCAACTGACGATTCCGGCGGATGCGGGCGTCGTGCTGCCGGGCTACTACATGCTGTTCGCACTCGATGCGAACGGCGTGCCGAGCGTGTCGAAAGCGATCAAGATCGGTTGATGCGGTCGGCTGTCTCGGCGTGATGCTCGCGGATGAAGGTCAGGTCTGGACGGCCGGGCCTTCATTCAGATTGGTTGCCAGGCTGGTTGACAGTCGAGGCAGACGCACCCACCTGCCGGGCGATCTCACGCTGTCAAACGCTGCCGGCGCAATTTCACGATCAACAAGGCAGGCGCCGGGGCAATGGAGCGCGAAGAACGAGAGGTCTCGTTATAAGGCTTCTGCCTGGCGCCAGCTGAAGGCGGCCGGGTAGCGTTCAAGCCATTTGCACACGGTTGGCGCGGCCACCCCGTGATTGGGGCGCGCTCGAACCCGATTCGGTGTTCCCCTGAAGCATTTCGAGTCGACGCGTGAAAGTGCATTCCCGAAAGATTGGGTGTTCGGCGATTTCCAGTCATCCGGGCTTAGTCCGGATGAGTCATTGATACGACCTATTGATGTTGCACAGCTGGTCCACCGGGTCGATCGTCACAAAGCGCATGCGCCATTGTTGATTTGCCGCCCGGATTGCCGTCTATGCCATCCGCTTCCGTGGCGACTCCCCATTGCCTCCACGGTTGTCCTTTCGATTCGAGCGCCGAGCCCCGGCTGCCGATGCCTTGACCATTGACATACCGTCAGACCTTCAAGGAAAGAGCATCTTTGTTGAATCCAAATCACTCGTCAATGCAGGGCTTCTACACGTGGGGTCGAGGCGAAATTCCGATGCGCACCTCGGTACTAACATTTCTTATTAAATATGTGACAAAAGTTTTGTTTTTAAAAACAACTCTCAAATATGATGCGATCAATTCTAACCGAGTTGGCTGGTTTGATTTTAATCGATTTGATTGATTTGATTATTTTTTGATCGACGCGAGCCGTATTCATCTCTCTTACTTCGCATCTGGTGGTTTGAGTTTGAGAGCAGGATATGGCACATCCTCAAGAGTCGTGCCGTCGCTCTGATTTTAAAATTAGCCAATATTTTTACGATGCACGTAATCCACGCCTGGGCGTGAGATAACGCATGATTCGATGGAGTAGTCGAGATGAATAAGTCATACCGGACGATGTGGAATGAGTCGCTTGGGGCGTGGGTGGCCGCGTCGGAACTGGATGCTGCGCGGGGGAAGCCGAACAAGTCGGCCGTTGCCGCTGCCACCGCAATCGCTTTGTTTGTGATCGCTCAAGGTAATGCGCTCGCGCAATACGCTCCGTCTGGCGGTTCGGCCGTTTCAGGGGCAATAGCAATCGGTTCGAATTCTGGCACGGGGCCGAATGCCTCGGCCTCGAATGCTATCGCAATCGGCAACGGGGCGGTGGCAAACCAGACCCAGGCAATCGCTATGGGCTTGAATTCCAGCGCCACGGGCTCGCTCGCAGTCGCGGTTGGTTACCTCAACACCGCAAGTGGTTTCGCGTCGACAGCGCTTGGGGATCAAGCAACTGCAAGTAACACATATTCTGTTGCACTTGGAACGCTTTCCTATGCCTCGGAATCCGCTGCGACAGCGGTAGGTTATCAGGCAAATGCGCTCGCCACCAATGCAACTGCGCTCGGCCAGTATGCCGTTGTAACTGCGACAGGAGACAATGGTACGGCGCTTGGCTCACAGGCAAATGTTTCCGCCACTTCAGCCACGGCTATTGGCCAAGGTGCTACGGCCGCCAATGCGAACGCGGTTGCTTTGGGCTCCGGCTCGGTCACGGCCGCGCCGAACCCGACGGCCAGCGCGATGATCGGCGGCATCTCGTACGGCTTCGCGGGCATCTTGCCGACGAGCGTCGTGAGCGTGGGCGCACCGGGCGCGGAGCGCCAGATCACCAATGTCGCCGCCGGCCGGGTCTCCGCGACCAGCACGGATGCGGTCAACGGCAGCCAACTGAACGCGACGAACCAGGCCCTCAACAGCCTGTCGACGTCGACGTCGACCAGCATCAGCTCGCTGTCGACAGGGGTCAGTTCGCTGTCCACGAGCCTGAACGCGACCAACAGCACGGTGGCGCAGCTGTCCAGTTCCACGTCGACCAGCATCGGTTCGTTGTCGACCGGGGTGTCGAACATCAACAACCAGTTGACGTCGCTTTCGACCTCGCTCAACAACACGACGCTTGCGCAGAAATCATCGGGCATCGCGGCCGACATGAACGGCACGGGCTCGGACCAGCCGACCGTCACCGCCGGCTCGAACTCGGTGGCGATCGGCGCAAATTCGACGAACGGCGGCCGCTCGAATGTCGTATCGGTCGGCAGCGACACGCAGCCGCGGCAGATCACCAACGTCGCGCCCGGTACGCAGGGTACCGATGCAGTCAATCTGAACCAATTGAATGCTACGCAGGCGGCGGCAAATTCGTACACGGATCAACGCGTCGGGGCGTTACAGCAAAGCGTATCGGATGTTACACGCAACGCTTACTCCGGGATTGCCATCGCAGGCGCTTTGGCCGGTCTGCCGCAAGTTGATACAGGAAAAACCATTTCAATGGGCGCGGGATTCAGCAACTACGGAGGTTACACGGCCGTCGCGATAGGTGGGAGCGCGCGACTGACCGAGAATACCATCGTCAAGCTTGGTGTCGGTACGGTAAATGGATCTCGCGCGATGGTTAACGGCGGCATTGGATATTCATGGTGACAACTCGGACGAAGGGCGGTTGTCTTTACGCATTGCCGCGTTTGTCTGACGGCCGTGGCATCAGGCGCGACAGGAGCAGGGTGAAAACGCCGCAAATGCCGGCCCGAGCCGCCGAGCCTGCTGCGAGCAAGTGCCGGTGGTGTTCATTGGGAAAACGAAGCCGCCTCCTGAAACACCGGGCATAGCCTCTTGCTTGGAAGGCATAAGAGTATAAGAGTAGGGGCCGGTTATAAAACCGGCTCCGCTCGTTTCAAGCTGTTCCGACAGATGAGCGGGCGGGCAAACCAAAGAAATGCATTCGTGAAGTGCCAGCGCGCCGATCAAATCAGATGCGACGACGATGGAGAATTTGAAACCGCCAGGATGAATAGCTTGGCGTGTTCAAACAACGAGGAAACCCAGGTATGAAAATCATTCTGACCACATGCACGTTGTTCGTCCTTGCCTCGTCTGCCATGGCTTGCGACTTGACGGGCGTCAAAGGGGCGATCAGCAACGACGGCCAAGCAATCACGGCCCGGCAATCGATCCTGCTCAAGGACCAGGCACGCACCTACGGTGGTTACGAGCGAGCCGCTGCCTATATGGCGCAGAACCGTCTGGAGGTACTGAAAAACGCCTCGTATTCTCAAGCCGTCAAGGATCAAGTGAGCAACGACATGCTGAAGAACACCCAGGATCTGAAGTGCTGGGCGCTGGCCTGCAATAAAGACAGAAGCGATCCGGGGTGCCAGCTTTAAGAGCCGTTTTCATTCGTGAAAACGGCTCGATTTGGATACCTGAGCAAGGGAATCCAAGGGATGAGCGTGCAGTTCATTGACGACGCATGTCGCGCCAAGTCAGCAGCGCGTACAGATTCTCGTCGTCCCGCAGCCGACGGTGCGCATCGAACTCGCTGCGCGGCGGCTTCGCGAAGCGGACGTTATACAGGCCGATGAAGGAGGACGCGGAGGCATTTCCCACCTCGATCGTCTGGATGCCGCGCAAGCGCAACGCCTTGACCAGGCGGTCCCGCAACTCATGAGCTTCCTGACTGCCGGCAAAACCGCGCTTGCCCGAAGCCAATCCGGCGGCTCCGGATTCCTGATAGCGCAACCAGCCGTTCGACTTGGCGGAACACTCAGGCCGTTCCGCGGCTCGGCCTGGCTTCAAACCCGTTTCCACGATGGTCTGGATCACGTTGAGTCGGTCAAGTTCCCGCATGCTTTTTGTGATAATATTGATTATGTCAAATATCATGCGCAAGCTTGTCGAGGCGATGCGGGCAATCAAAGCAACCCTGCTGCTGGCGATCTCGCGCCCGGCAACAGCGCGGCAGTCCCATTTTGATGCCCGAGGGTAAGGTATGCATACAGTGATGACGGTACTTTTGAATCGCCCGGTCGACGGATTGCTCGATAATCACGCCGATTACGCGCACGTCAAGGGGTATCGTCACGCGGTCGTGGACGTGACGCATGTCTATGGACCTCGGCAGCCGGTGCTCTTCAAGTATCAAGCAATATTCCACGAGCTTACCTGCTTGCGCGATGGCGATTTGCTGCTCGTGTTGGACGCATTCTCGGTCGTTTTCGGCAGACAACCGCTGGATGACGTTGCGCGGGGATACGATGCCATCGTGACCAATCAGGAGCCTGGGTCGCCTTGGCCTGCGGCGAGCGGGATGATTTTTCGCAATACGTTGGAGGTGCGGGAACGCATTCGCAAGTTGGTGCTTGAGTTCGGGCGTTGGGCCATGTACCTGCCAGACTACGTACAGGGCTGTGAGGTGTCGTATCTGCGGGAAGCGTTTCATCCGCTTCCGTTTGCTGACGTTCTTTCCAACGGCCATCTCGCGGCCGTCCAGACTATCTGGGATCAGGGGCTCTCGATTGATTTTCTAGCCGACGCGATGCCGCTGGTTGCGCACAACGCGCCGCGCTGGCAATGCGTGGACGGACACTGGCGTCCGACTGCGGACTACGATTTCCGCTACGTCACTGCCCTGCTGGACGATGCCCGTGTGGTCAAAGGCGGGGGGCGACCCGATGCCGCAGGGTCGTGGGACGCGGCGCGACAACGCGCACGCGAGCCCGAGTTGCACGTCAACCCCAACGCATCGATTGCATTCGTCACGCTCCACACCGCGCATGTTGCTGGCTATGGTGATATCCACGAAGAGAATTTCGAGCGCTACTGTCTTCGCCATGGCTACGGATACCACTCATATCGTGTGCCGCCCGAATTCTTGCCGCCGGGCGTAACCGCGAACTGGGCGAAACTGCACTTGATTCGACATCATTTGCGTGACCACGCGTTCGTGTTCTGGGTGGATTCCGATATTTTGGCGGTCAATCAGGCTGAGCCGATCGACCCAGTGATCGTTGAGCGCGACTTCGTGATTGGGACCGACCACACGGCGTGGGCGGTGAACTCCTGCGTGATCGGGGTGCGTGACACAGCGGAGATGCGCAACTTGGTCGATCACCTGTGTGCGAGTATCGAATCAATCGGCGACCGTTCGTCCGTCTATTCGAATGGCGGCGATCAGCAGGCTATTCAGGAGGGCATGAAACATTTTGGAATGCTTGATGCCCGCTATATCGTCGATGCGATTACGCTCGCTGCATCGCCGATCTATGCGACCCGCGAACATCGGTTCGTGCACTTTCCCGCGCAGCACGGCCACTATCGTGCCGTGACCATGCGAGTTTGGGACCGCCAGCGTTCCGAATATGCGTTGGCGGGCGCGCCCGTGCTGCGTGGCGCGCGATCGGACCGGTCACACCGGCCGCCGGCAGGATCGGGCGATGATCCTGTCGCGACGACGGAACCGCAAGAGGCGCGCACGCCGCGCGCCGGGCGCTTACTTATTGCCGCCAAACAATAGCGTCAGGTAGTCGCCGTTGGTCTTCATCTTCGCCATCAGCGCGTCGAGCATCGTGAACTGCGACTTGTACTGCGTGGTCAGCTGCTCGGCGTAGCCCGCCAGCTGTTCCCGGCGCTGCGACAGGCTCTTCATGCTCGTATCGATCTCGCTGAGGCGGA
>NZ_JBXAPG010000011.1:115766-169746 GCF_058803765.1 Burkholderia sp. GW821-FHT14F03 | reverse complement strand
GACCATCCTTGTGACGCACCATGCTATTCGCCCTCCTAAATTAAGAAATCCAATTACCTGGCCCCTGCCGGGCGCCCTAGCTGGGCTGCCAGTGCCGCCCCTTCCGGATAGAGCTCCGCCATGACCTCCTCGAAGCCCGCGCCCAGCATGCGCCGGACCCGCGACAGGAAGATCGGCGCCGGATGACTCGGTTCGTGAAGCAGGAAGTATTCGACGATGCGATCGAGTGCCGCCTCCACGTCCTTTCTCGTCGCCAGACTGGACCCGCTCCTGTGCGCCTCGCCGTTGCGAACCGGCTCGACGGCTGAAACTGACGGTTCATCGCTCGTGTCGGGCGGCCCATTCGTGCTGATTCGCGACAGAGCCTGATTCAGCAAAGTCAACACGCCCGTGATGTCGATCTGCTGCTCCGCGGCATCCATCGATTCACTTATCTTTAGAAAGGAATCCTGAATTTGATGAAGAAAGCTCGATGTCGACGCCTTATGAGCGGAATCCTTGAGAATCGCACCCGCCTCTCCATTCGCCAGCGCACTCAAGGAAATGTCCGTCTCGCCGAAGCAGGCGCAGCCGAACTGATGCAGGAACTGAGAAGTTGAGATCCAGCCCAGGTGCAGCGCATGAATGTCGCCCGGCGCCTCGCCAGGTAACGCGCGCGGATGAATGGCATCGACCGGCAGGCTCATGATGTCGGCCAGCACCCTGACGCTCTCGGCCAGCCCGGCGATGCCTCTTCTCGCCATGCACGCGCGGATGTACCAGATCGCCACACGGATATCCTTCGCCCGTGCCAACAGAGTCATGCAGGTCTTTTCGATCGACGTCCATTGAAAGGCGCCCTCCCCCTTTCTCTGCGGCGCAGCGCCGATCGCGTCGTACTCGCAGATCGCGGCATCGATTCGCATGAAATCTTCGTCGAAGTCCAATTCGTCAGACACGCCCGGAGATTGCATTGATATGTTCTCGTCCATCACATTCCTCGAGATACCCCACACCGGCAGCAGGATTTCTAAAAAACGAAGTCGGAAAACGCTGCTGCCGTACTGCAGTCGCAATAGTGACTGCACACCCCACGGCCGGGGAGTCCTGGTGCTTGAAAGAAGCCCTGATTTTCTGACGCCACGTGACATTTGGGAAAATGATTCACCCCCCTCCATCACACCGCATCGTAAGCACCATCAAGCCCGCACGCCCATCCCTTAATGCAATTTAAATTTCATCAAACATAATTTGACGAATGATGGAGGTTTTACTATGTTTAAACTATCGTGCCCGAAAAGCCTTCACACCACGAGCCATCAGGCGCAACGATGGCGCGAACGCAGAACGGCACAGTGCGCATTTCGATGCAGGAAAAATACAATCCGGGAAATGAAAGTGCACGCATCGCTTGTACACAAGCAATGCGTCATTCGAGCATCGATTTACGCGCGAACACATCCACATCACAACCATTTATACAGTTTATTTCATTTGGCTGACATCAACCCACCACCACCCCAATCAGAACGGATGTGAAATTAATTGTTCGCTTCATAAAATCTTCATACTCATCACGGGCAAGCCACCACACAAACAGCTGCTTTTACGGACAAGCACGCTCTCAGGAATCACTCCGTCTAGAGAATTCACTCTATGACACAACAAATATAAGCGTTCACCTCCCCCATGGCAAGCTAAATAAATCGAACGAGAATTTCACATTTCTTCAGAAATGGCCGTTCAATGGCACCACCAGCCCTCGCGCCATCGGCAAAATCACCTATGGAACCGATTCCATTCAGTACGAAACACAGGAATATTGATTCTGTATTACCGATACCCGGCTCATTATATTTCAAGGTGGAATTTTTTTACCCAATCAACAACCAGGAAAAAACAATATCGACACATCAGGAAAAATATTCGCGCCACGATGGTTTCAAGAAAAAATTACTTACCCTCAACATTCTCCTCATCGGACGTACAGGATTGTCCGGCCCACATCAGACGCCGCCGACCCTCGCGACGCCCGCTCGATCGAGAAGGTTATAGCGATCGATATAGCCGGAGGCATCACCACACGCCATATCGTCGACCTTATAGAGGCGCGTTGGAATACATTTTCTCGGCCCACTCTCCTCGCCTGTGCCGTGAAGCGCGCCTCGAATCGGTCGGATCGATAAGGATGCGCAGGTGCAGTGCCCTGACGATATGGCGCTTCGGGCAACCGTGAATATTGTTGCTCCTCGGTTCGTCGCTCGACGTCGTGATGAATCGACCTGACACCATCGCATGTACCGACGCTGCACAACGCAAGTCGGACGGCGCGCGGTTAAACCGCCGCGAACACGAATAGACCAACCGTCGTGGGGCAGTGTTCCAACGTTGGCATGTACGCGTCGATTCCAAGCGAAGTGACTGCGCGACGAGAAGGACAAGAATCGGTTGAACGCAAGCGATGCTTCAGCCACCCGCACGGTGCGAGACACGTACCGTCGCGCTTCATGGCGAAGCGCGATGCCCACATCGATGACCATTGCGCGGGCAACCGATGGAATCGGTTATTCGACTTCGCGCTCGATCCGAATCATCAATACATGCCATTTACCGACCGGCGGACTGACCACAGCGTTTTGCAGATCACCCCGCACCTCGCGATTGTTCGAAACGCAGCAAGCCGAGCTTCGGCGAGAAGATGCGGCTGTTCACCCGATCGGGCTTGATTCGTTTCGTCAGGGTGGCGGAGGCCGTCGCGATGCTTCTTCCTGAATTTCGGGAATGCCACGCGTTTGGCGAAGAAGTTTTCATACGCCCACGCTCTCCCCTGGATCTCATGCCGCAAGGGATGCAGCGGCGCTTCAGCCAGTCGCGGCGGCTCGCCGCGCGGTCAGGTGTCACACCGTGGCCACGCAGTCGATGAACTCGTCGCCCGCCTCGCGGTTCTTCGTCGGCGACGCGAGCACCGTGTTGTAGACGAAGCTGCACGACCCGGCAAAGCGGCGCATGTCGTGTCGCCGTTCACCGGTCGACATCAGCGCGAACGCAAAGGGTTGAAGGCATTGCATCGGGTCACTGCACAGTTGACCGATCAACCCGAGCCACGACATTCGACACGACCGTCATCGCATCTTCCTGTTGCATGCGCATGTGTTCTTCTTGACGAAATACCGGCGCGAGATATTTACCAAGGCGATACCGGACGACATGCACGATGTCTTTGCCGGTATATGCCGCAATGTCGAAGTCGGGCGGCTGGAACCCGATGCAAGGGCAAGCCCGTGCGCCTGCCGGTGAACCCTCCACCCAGAGCCGCGGACCGCCGGCCTCGAAAGCACATCCAGCCGCATGATCCAGCGGAAGAACGACCTCGGCCTCCGCAAGAAATCGCGGCGTGCTGCACGTTATCCAACCTTGCCCGATGCCTGCGGCTTCCACGCTATCTTTCCGCGCCCCGACGCGCTATGTTTGACGCGCTTGCCGATCAATCGCTGCATGCTCCTCTCAACACCACCACACGGAGACACAGATGGCGACATGGCGTTTCAGATTCGCGTGCGCAGCCCTTGCCGCGGCGATGACCGTTCTGGCAGGGGGTCCCGCTCAATCGGCGCAAGCCGCCGAAGCCTTCGGCTCGCCGGGCGCGACACCCGTGCGGGGTCCGTCGGCCAAGTCGTTCCTCGGCACCGCGGTCAACGGAAAGTCGCGCGTGTACTTCACCGGTTACCGAGGCATCCTGTCCGAGGTCTACTATCCGGTGCTCGACACCCCTGAATCGGTCGACTTGCAGTTCCTGGTCGGCGATACGGGCAAGACCTTCGTCGACGAGGAAAAGTCGCAGGCCTACTCGGCGCAACAAACCGACGCGCGAACCATGAGTTGGCAAGTGACGGTCCGCAACCGCGCGCATCACTGGGAAATGCGCAAGGTCATCTTCGCGGACCCGACCTACAACGCCATCGTTCAGCGCGTCACCTTCACGGCGCTCGACGGCCGCACGGTCGGCGATTTCAATCTGTATCTGTTGTCGAAGCCCTATCTCGACAATGCCGGGAGCGGCAACACCGCGCAGACGGTTTCCTATCGCGCCGGCACGGCGCTGGTTGCCAGCCGCGACAGCCGTTATTCCGCACTGGTGGCAAGCGCGCCGTGGAAGGTGGTCAACGGCGTCCGCATGACATCGAACGGCTTCGTCGCGCAAAGCGACGGCTGGACCGATCTGCTCGGCGGGCGAGCCGACAAGACCATGGACTGGACCTTCTCGTCCGCCACCAACGGCAACGTGGCGCAGATGGGCTGGGTCGACACCGGCGACCCGACCGCGACCCGCGTGTCGTTCGACGTAGTGCTCGGCTTTGGCGGTACGCAGGACCAGGCGCTCGGCGACGCGGGCGCCGTGCTCGGCAGCGATCTCGCGAACGCGCAGCAGCAATACGATGCGGCGTGGCATCAGTACGCGGCGGGCCTGTCGACGCAAAACGGTACGGCCGATGCCGCCTACTATCTTGCCGCCATGACGCTCAAGACGATGCAGGACAAGAGCAACGGCGCGATGATCGCCGGCATCGGCACGCCCTGGGGCGAAACGCAGGGTGACGCCAACGCAGGCGGCTATCACCTGGTCTGGGCGCGCGACCTCTTCAAGTTCGCCAACGCGCTGACGACGGCGGGCGATACGTCGACGGCTGCGAGCGTCGTCAACTACCTGTTCGATACGCTGCAACAGACCGCCAACTGCGGTATCGCCGAATACAACGCGTCGGGCTGCCCGCAGGGCTACAGCCGCGTGGGCCGATTTCCGCAGAATGCCTGGGTGAGCGGCTGGCCATACTGGCAAGGCACCCAGATGGACGAGCAAGCCATGCCGATCATCCTGGCGTGGCGTCTCGGCCCGAGCGTATCCGACCCGCTATGGCCCAAGATCAAGCTCGCCGCCGACTATATCGTCGCCACCGGCCCCTGGACCTACCAGGAACGCTGGGAGGAAAACGCCGGCTATTCACCGTCCACGATCGCCGCCGAAATCGCCGGCCTCGTCACGGCGGCCGACATCGCGATTCGCAACAACGACACGGCAAGCGCCTCGCGCTACCTGTCGACGGCCGACTACTGGCAGGAAAACGTCGCGGCGTGGACTTACACCGGCACCGGTTCGTTCGGAAGCGGCCGCTACTACCTGCGCATCAACCCGGCGAACCGTTCAGGAACCGGCACCGATCGCGCGAGCTTTGCCCCGACGGCCGGCCCCGACGCCGCGCAAATCCTCGCGATCAAGAACGGCGGCGGAAGCCACGATGCGCGACGCGTGGTCGACGGCGGCTTCTTCGAGCTGGTGCGGATGGGCGTGAAACGCGCGACCGATCCCACGATCCTCAATACGATCGCCGTATACGACAGCGTGCTGGGCCAGTCGCTGAGCGTGCCGAACGGGCCGTCGCCGAGCCCGAACGCGTGGTTCCGCTACAACTTCGATGGATACGGCGAACATAACGACGACGGCGATTTCGACGGAACCGGCGTCGGCCGATTGTGGCCGATCTTCACCGCCGAGCGCGGCATGTACGAGATCGCTCGCCAGGGCCGCGGCGATGCCGGCCGCGCCTATTTGTCCACGCTCAAGCAGCTGACGACGCCCGAAGGGTTCCTGCCCGAGCAGGTATGGCCCACGTCGACCACGCTGCCGGACAACTGGGTGGTCACGACGCCCGCCAATGAAACGCCCGGCCGGCCGACCCGGTCGATGGCGCCGTTGAACTGGGCAATGGGCGAATACATCAGCCTCCTGGCCTCGATTCAGGCCGGACGCATCGTCGACGTGCCGTCGGTCGTCTGCGCGCGCTACGGCACTTGCCTGCCCCCCTTGCAAAGCGGACAGGTCGCCGTCTCGGTCAACGTCAATGCCGGCACCCAGCTCGGCCAGCAAGTCTACGTGACAGGCAACGTGGCGGCACTCGGCAACTGGAATACGGATCTCGGCATTCCGGTCGACCCGGCTCGTTACCCCGTTTGGAGCAATACCGTCAACCTCCCCGCCGGCCAGACCATTCAATATAAGTATTACCGCAAGAACGCGGACGGCGGCGTGAGCTGGGAGAATCTGACGGCGAACCGCCTGATGCAGACGCCGGCGCATGCGAACCTGACGCTGAACGATCAGGTGAGCTGGTGAAGACGCGTGTTCGCCGGCTTGCCGCCGCCGCCGCGCTGTTGAGCGCGGCGACATTGGGGATGCGCTTCGGCGTGCTTGCCGTTCGGGAGCCTGGGGCAGCCGCGCAAGCGGCCGCTCCGTCCGATCGCGCGCCGCCCGTGAGGTCGGCTCCACCGTCGAGTCGATCGCTCGTCGAGGCGCTGCCGCCGATGAAGGCCGCTGCGACGGGAACCACGTGGAGCGCGACCCCGGCCAAGACCCAGCCGCCGATCGAGGCCCAGCGTGGCGCGCCCGACATCCGAGGCGCGCAGCCGCTCAAGCCGCCGCCCTCGAATCCGGGTTGATCGTCATGCCTGCCGGCTTGAAGCGGGCGGATTTCCATGCCCCTTTGCCGCACCTCGTCAGGCGACGGCGCGGCATTCCGAAAATTTCCCGATCAACGGGACCACGCGAAGGATCGCGCGCGGCGCGCCGGACGCGGATCCGGGCGATGCCGCGCTGCAAGCCGTCGTCGACGCCGCCTTCGCCCCGACTGAAGCGGCCGGGCACGATCGACCGGACCGGCCGGGCTGCGTGGGCTCGTGCCGCGCCGCCCGCGATGCACGCCACACGCCGCGCCGCTAGATCCGCATCAGCACGACGCCGACGATCAGGCACAGCGCCCCGGCAAGACGCAGCGGCGTGGCGGGCAGCCGGGCGAGCCCCATCAAGCCGTACTGGTCGCAGAGCATCGACGTGAGCATCTGCCCCGTCACGATGAACGCCACGGTCGCCGCCGCGCCGAGGCGCGGCAGCAGGATGATGGACAGCACGATATACGCGCCGCCGAACAAGCCGCCGAGCCACGCGAACCACGGCACCGATGCGAGCGCGTGGGCGCCGGGCCGCGACGCGCCCTGGATCAGCAGCACGATGATCATCATCACCGTGCCGCCGAGATAGCTGACGAGCGCGGCCCAGGACCAGGACGCGAGCCCCGAACGCAGATTGACGTTGAGAATCGCCTGGACGACGAGGCTCGAACCCGCAAGCATCGCCACGAACGGCAGCCCCACGAAAGACAAAAGCTCACGCATGACGATCAGGATCGGTCGGTTGGGCATCCGGCGGGCCGGCGCGCGAGACGCCCCCGCCGCGATGCGATGATCAGCGGATCGCGCTCAGGTCGAGCGGCGCGCCCGTCTTGGTCTTGATTTCGTCGACGCTCACGCCGTCGGCCAACTCGACCACCTTCAGCCCCGCCGGCGTCACCTCGATCACGCCGAGGTCGGTGATGATCAGGTCCACGACGCCCACGCCCGTCAGCGGCAGCGTGCATGCGTCGAGAATCTTGTGCTGGTCGCCCTTCGCGACGTGCTCCATCAGCACGATCACGCGCTTCACGCCCGCCACCAGGTCCATCGCACCGCCCATGCCCTTGATCATCTTGCCCGGGATCAGCCAGTTCGCGAGATCGCCCGTCCTGCTGACCTGCATCGCGCCGAGGATCGCGAGATCGACGTGGCCGCCGCGGATCATCGCGAACGAATCCGCCGACGAGAACGTCGACGAACCCGGCAGCGTCGTGATCGTCTGCTTGCCGGCATTGATCAGGTCGGCGTCGACCTCGTCGTCGGCCGGGAACGGCCCGATGCCGAGCAGCCCGTTCTCCGACTGCAGCCACACCTCCGCCCGCGGCGGCACGTGGTTGGCCACGAGCGTCGGCAGGCCGATGCCGAGGTTCACATAAAAGCCGTCCTGCAGCTCCCGCGCCGCGCGCGCGGCCATCTGGTCACGATTCCAGGCCATGTCGCGCTCCTTTCGTGCGGACGGTGCGTTGTTCGATGCGCTTTTCCGGCGTGGCGTTGAGCACCACCCGCTGCACGAAGATGCCGGGCGTATGGACCTCGTCCGGATCGAAGGTGCCGGTCTCGACGATCTCCTCGACCTCCGCGACCGTGATCCTGCCCGCCATCGCGCATACCGGGTTGAAGTTGCGCGCCGTGCGGCGGTAGATCAGGTTGCCCGCCTTGTCCGCCTTCCAGGCCTTCACGAGCGCGACGTCGGCCGTGAGCGACGGCTCCAGCACGTAGTGGCGATCGCCGAACTGGCGGGTTTCCTTGCCCTCCGCGATCACCGTGCCGTAGCCCGTCCCCGTGAAGAAGGCCGGGATCCCCGCACCGCCCGCGCGCAGCTTCTCCGCGAGCGTGCCTTGCGGCGTGAATTCGATCTCGACCTCGCCCGCCAGATATTGACGTTCGAATTCCTTGTTGTCGCCGACGTAGGAGGAAAACATCTTCCTGATCTGCCGCGTTTCGAGCAGCAGCCCGAGTCCGAAGCCGTCGACGCCAGCGGTGTTGCTGATGCAGGTGAGCCCCTTCACGCCGGTGTCGCGCAGCGCGGCGATCAACGCCTCGGGAATGCCGCACAGGCCGAAGCCGCCGACCGCGAAGGTCTGTCCGTCCCCGACGATGCCATCGAGCGCGGCGGCCGCGCTCGGATAGAGTTTGTTCATCTCACATCCCTTCTTCCAAGAAAGCCTGTCGAGTCGGACGACGTGCGGCATGCGCGATACCCGTGCGCGTCCTCGTGCAACGGCGCGCGGATTCGCCGAAACGAGCGTGACGGCGCGCCGCATGAAACACCATCCGCAAAACCACATCAGCACCGATTGCGATGAAGGTCCGCCCGACATGCCCGCCTGCTTTGAATCGGCCATCGCGTCAGTCGGCATCGCTCGTGTCGTGGAAACGCGCCGGATTCAAACCGATGCACGCATCGACAAGCGCAGCCCATCCACGCCGACGGAGGCGATGCGCCCATGCGCACCAACACGCCGCGTCCCTATCGCAACACGCGCGATGCCGATCGGGACCGGCATGATCCCTGCGCCCTGCCAGGCGCTACGTCGTGCCCCGTCAAAACACCCCGGCACGACCGACCACCCGGCGCAACGCGCCGGCCGATCGATCGCGCCGGGGTCGGGCAACGCCTTCCCGTGCGCTCGCCTCGCGCCTAGACCGAGTGAAGCGTCCGGTCCGGCGCCGTCGGCCCGAGGAAATCGCTTTCCTCCAGCACGAGCCGCTCCACCCGCCCGCCTGCTTCGAGCGCATCCACGATCTCGGGCAGGTCCGCGCTGGACACCCGCCCGTAGAAGTAGTGATCCGGCTCGACCAGGAGCGCGGGCCCCGCCCAGCACGCGTCGAGACAGCTCGACGTGCACGCCCGGACTTCCGTCGCCGCCAGGCCGCGCACCCGCACCAGCTCCTTCAGCTCGGCGTGCAGCTCGACCGAACCGCGCGCCGCGCACGAGCCCTTCTGCGCCCCCGCCGGCCGCAGGTTCGTGCAGACCATCAGATAACGTTGACGCTGCGTCATCGTCCGGCCCCCGCTTATGCGCGCGCGCCGGACAGCAACGCGTCGCGCTCGGCCGGCTGCCGCGACGACAGCTTGAGCAGGCGCTCCGCGTTCAGGCCCAGGATCTTCTCCTTGCTCGAGGCGGACAGCTCCGTACGATTCGCGATCGCCGCCACGGCGCCCGGGAACATCGCGTCGAAGTGCGGATAGTCGGACGCGAACAGCAGGTTGTCGTCACCCATCGTCGCCGCGACGTAGTTCAGCATCACTTCGTCCGGGTCGCAGCTGACCCAGCAGTTGCGCTGGAAATACTCGCTCGGCTTGAGCTGGAGATCCGGCACATACCAGCCCAGGTGCTCGAAGTCCTTGTCCATCCGGTCGACCCAGTAGGGCAGCCAGCCCACGCCGCTCTCCATGAACGCCACCCGCAGATCCGGGAAGCGCTCGAACACGCCGCCCGCGATCAGCGTCAGGCAGGCGAACTGCTGCTCGAACGGATGCGACAGCACGTGACTGATGTAGTGGTTGTAGCGGCCCTTCGCGTTCGCCTCGTAGCGATCGGCGCCGATGATCGGCAGCGGGCCGTTCGCGCCCTCGTGAAAACCCACGCAGACGTCGAGGTCGACGATCGCCTCCCACAGCGGGTCGTACTCGGCATCGTCGAGATTGCGATGCCCATACGGATTGGGCCGCATGTACACGCCGACCATGCCCAGCTCCGTGACCGCGCGCCGCAATTCGCGGATCGAGGCCTGCACGTCGAGCAGCGGCAGGTGCGCATAGCCCTTCAGCCGGTCCGTATCGACCGAGCAATAGTCATGCAGCCAGTTGTTGTACGCGATGCTGATCCGCTCCGAGAGCGGCCGGTCCTGGATCCCGGTCAGGAACATGCCGAGCGTCGGGAACAGCACCGCGACGTCGATGCCTTCGAGATCCATGTCCTTCAGGCGCTCGCGCGAATCGAAGCCGCCCGCCTTGTTGAACTCGTAGCGCTTCGTCTTGATCGCGGGCGGCACGACCGGCGCGCCCGCCGAACCCGCGCCGTTCAGGCCGTAGTGATGGCGCGGAAACAGGCGCCCGTCCACCACCACGCGTTGCAGCCCGGTCTCGTCCTCGATGATCTTCGGCGCGCGTCCGCGGTAGGCGCTGTCGATATAGCGCTCCCACAGGTCCACGGGCTCCAGCACATGTCCGTCGGCGTCGATGACGCGATGCGTACTCATGCGCGTGCCTCCTGCAGCGATGCGGTCCGTTGTCCGTGCGCGGCGTCGCGCGGATCCTCGGCGAGCGTGCGGCTCAGGTTCTCCACGAGATCCGCATAGGTCTCGAGGAACAGGTGCAGGCCGCGGTACACCGCGTCGCGGTTGGTCTGTTCGAGCATGGCGTACAGGATCACCGCGTCGAGCATCAGGCTCGCGTGGCTCGCCTCGAATGCCGGCGCGCCGTCCTCGCCGTCCTCCGAGGCATGGTCGCCGAAGTAGTCGCAGGCGTGATCGCTGAGCCCGTAGTCGCGCTGGAACCGCTTGAAGCCCTTGTAGAGCTTCCCGTACAGCTGGCCCGCGACGGATTCGTTGCCGTACATGAACGCGCATGCGCCGGCGCACGACACATCCGGACGCTTGGTGATGATGCGGCGCGTATGCCAGGCGTTGAGCGCCTGCTCGGGCAGTACGTCGATCGGATCCTCCCGATCCATCTGGTCGGCCGTCACGCGCATGGAACCCGCCGCCACCAGCTCGTCGATGACGCCGTAGAACCGTTCCAGATGCGGCGGGTCGCGGCGCAGCATGCCCTTGTGCGTCAGGACCGCGAGCGCATCGTCGACCGAGATCTGCTGCTGCGATTCCGACCAGACCGCATGCAGCATCGGCGTGACCGTCGAGACGAGATAGTGCGGGTTGTCCGTGAACTCGTCGAAGGCGGCGAACAGCGGGCCCGCGGCCGCGATCCGGTCGCGCCGGCCGCGTTCGAGCCGGGTGTCCTCGGTGATCCGCCCGGACAGATACAGCAGGCCGCCGCGCAGGCCGTTGTGATAGTGGCGCACGGTGCGCAGCACCGTGGCCAGCGCGTCCGGGCCGTGGGCGCGCGCGCCGAAGCGGCTGTCGAATTCCTTGATGCTGCGCTGGACCCGGTGGTCGCGGATGTATTCGAGCAGATGCCGCCGGGTGTTCTCGGGCGACGGGTCCGCCGCGAGCTGCAACAGGCGCGGCGGCACGCGATCGGTGATGGACAGGATGTAACGCTCCAGGTCGTTCTCGGTGGCGACCCAGGTGTTCAGCGGAGGTTCGATGAACGGATTGGACGAAGACGTTGCAACGGACATATTCACGCTCCGATAGAGGAAACGGCGACCGCCGGCGGCGGCCGCCCACTGCGTTGAACAGGGAACACGCGCTTACAAGCCCTCGGGCCGGCGCGGCGGCCGAGTACCTCTGATTTGAGTGCGATGCATGACGCGGCGGGAGGCGGGATCGAACGCTTCCCGCATGTGCATGGTCATCCGGTTGTCCCAGATGAGCAGGTCGCCGACGGTCCAGCGGTGGCGATAGACCGCGGTCTCGACGTGCGCCCAGATCGCGTTGATCAGGCGCTCGGATTCGTCCAGCTCGAGCGGCGACAGGTAGGCGTTGCGGCGCCGCCCCATGTAGATCGCCCGTTCCCGCGTGACCGGATGTTCGATGACGAGCGGATGCAGGAGACCGACCGCCGCGCGCGGGTCGTCGCAATGCGCCATGCCCTTGCGCAGCGCGTTCGACGAGTCGTAGGTGCCGTCATGCTTGACGTCGAGCCCCTTGACCCGTTCATACAGCTCGGGCGGCAAGGCCGCCAGCGCGGCCTTCATGTTCGCGAACAGCGTGTCGCCGCCCCAGGCCGGCAGTTCCAGCGCGTACAGGATCGACGCGTCCGGCGGGTCCGGCCGATAGCTCGAATCGGTATGCCACGCGGATTCGCCGTCGCCCAGCGCGCCGATCGGATTGCCCTGCGCGTCGCGCACGTTGGACACGACGAAGATGTTCGGATAGCCGGGCGGGGATTTCACGCCCTCGCCCTGATTCGGCGGAACGTCGAGCGTGCCGAAATGCGAGGAAAAAGCCAATAGCTGATCGTCGCTCAGCGTCTGATTGCGAAACACCAGAACGCCATGCCGATCCCACGCCGATATTATCTTTTCTATT
This sequence comes from Burkholderia sp. GW821-FHT14F03, assembly GCF_058803765.1. Taxonomy (NCBI): domain Bacteria; kingdom Pseudomonadati; phylum Pseudomonadota; class Betaproteobacteria; order Burkholderiales; family Burkholderiaceae; genus Burkholderia; species Burkholderia sp. GW821-FHT14F03. The sequence goes on along the minus strand of NZ_JBXAPG010000011.1, from coordinate 157,107 downwards.
TCAGCCTGAGTCGGATCCCGCAGATCCACGTTCTTGATTTCCGCCCCGAAAGGCGTGATTGGAACAACAGTCAATGCACTGCCGGCAGACATAGGGCGCCTCCCTCTCGACAGAATATGACATCCCGCTGCGCGAGCGGCGTCCGGGCCGTTCTTGCGCGAGCGTGTGGGGTTGGATTGGGATCGAGCATAACCACGCGCAGTGCTCCGCGATAGTCCAAAAGATTGGACTTGCCGTTAATTTTGAAGCGCCGTCGATATTGAAAAGATGATTAACCCAACAACCGTACGACATGATTCGCATTCATCGAAATCGGCCCATTGAAAATCCAATGCGATCGGAAATCGTGGAATAAAAATCCCATCGATTTCATGCATCGGGAAAATAGGGTGATCGATTCGGCGCGCGGCACCCGGCGCGGCGCCGGATGCGGTATTCGCTACCGGTCCGGCGATCCGCGCATCACAGCGATCGCGAGCCGATCAGGCGGCGAAAGAACAGATTCGGCATTTTCTGGTGAATGCCCATGCCGACGAGCATTTCGCGCAGATGCGCGGGATGGCAGGCGAGCTTTTCGCAGATGCGATTGCGGCATTTGTAGATCGCATCCGGGCTGCGCGTGCTCGCGATCGGCCGGTGCTTGTTCATGAAGTGGGCGATCTGCTTGAAGTCCCAGTTCATCGCGAGCAGGAAGCAGACCTCGTGCTCGTAGTCCGTCAGCCGGGCGCCGCCCACGGCGAGCGGCCCGTTGACGTGCTCGATGCTGCAACCGATGCCGAATTCGAGCACGTAGTTGGGCACCAGCGCGAGGAAGCGGGACAGTTCGATCTTGTGGGCCGCATAGACGACGCCGAGCGCGGACTCGGTCGCCACCTGCTTCAGCGCGTATTTCTCGAAGACCAGCGCGTCGATCCCGTGACTGTATTCGTGCACGTTGAGAATCGATTTCTTCTGGTGGAGATCCGGCTGCCGCAGCAGTTCCTGGTCTTCCCGCACATAGCAGTCCGCGAACTGCGCGGTGCCCTCGCACGGCATGTCGCGATCCGTGCGGCCCGCCACGTCCAGGCCGCACGACAGGCCGACGAGCCGGGCAAAGGCGTCCGTGGCGCTCAGGTGGCGCGAATGGATGTCCTTGACGCCCAGGACGACGTCGGTCTGGGATGAGATCGTGCGCACCGACTCCTTGAACGTTTCGACCAGCACCTTTTGCGCCGCGTCGAAATGCTCAGGCGATACCAGCCTCATGCCGCCCCCTTCGCTGCCCACGGGCAGAGCTGCCCGGCGAGGGGCGCGTATGGATCGTGTGGGGAAACCTGCCTGGAAATGAAGCCGCCCGAACGCCCGGACAGGCGTCAAGGCGGGCTGGGCGCCCGCTCCGGTGTTGCCCGGATCCCGCCGGCGTCCTGCCGCATCAACCGTGTATCTCGTCCTGCTCTCGTCCTGCTCTCGTCCTGTTCGGAGCGCGACGCCGCGCCCGAACCGCGCCGACCGCCGACCGCCAACCGCCGCGCGCGGCGCGCCGCCTCGCGCGTCGATCGGATGATCAGATCGCCTGCTCGACCAGGAAGTCCTCCCTGCAGCGTCCCACCAGCCAGCGCGGCAGACGCCCGCGGCCGCACCAGGTCTGCCCGGTCTCGGGATCGCGGTACTTGGGCTGCAAGGGGCCGCGCCGGCCGTCGCGGATCCGCATTCTCACGTGGTTGCCGTAGATCTGTTCCGGCGCGATCGCGTAGCGTTCCACGGCCGCGCGGATGTCGCACAGCACCTGTTCGAGTTCACGTTGCCGCGCAGCCTTGGCTTCATCGTTGAGCGCCTTGAGCTGCGCCTTCAGTATCGCGTAGGTTGTCATTCGGTTTCTCCCGGCAAGCGTCGACCTTCGTCACGGCCCGCCCGCTCTCGACAGGCGGCACGCAGCGCCCAGAACCCCGCGCCCGTGCGCGCCAGAACAAAACAACGATCGCCGAACCCGGCGATCGCAAACCCGCCCGCCCCCGGGCCAACGGTGCGTTACTTGGCAAGCGGTAATTCGATATTCGCCCGCGAATCGACGGACGCCCGGCCGGCGTCTGCCACGCTCGCATGCACCATCCGGATGCATGCTTCGCAGTGCGAAATGAAAACTCAGGGAAAACACGATATTTCCCCTACTCACGCCCCAGGGCGGCGTCGCCGCTACCGCATCCGCCGGACCTGCGCGACGGATGCGCCCGCCGCCACCCGGACGTCACCGGCGGGACGGGTGGCCAGGACGATCGCGCTGGCAACGAGCAGCACCGCGATCGTGAGAAAACCCGCCTCGCTGCTGCCCGAGGCACTCGTCACCCAACCGATCAGCGTCGGGCTCACGAAGCCGCCGAACAGTCCCAGCGTGTTGATGAACGCAATGCCGACCGCCGCGTCCTGCTCGGCGAAATAATCGGCGGGAATCGCCCAGAACACGGTATAGCCCGTGTACATGCCGGCCGTCGCGACCGAGATCGCGGCCAGCGCGAGACCGAACTGATCCGCGAAATGCGCGCCCACCACGAGCCCCGCCGCGCCCACCGCGGTCGACAGCGCCGCGTGCGCCTGCCGTTCACCCTGCCGGTCCGAACGCCGCCCGACCAGGTAGGTCACGACAATGGTGAACAGATACGGCACGGCCGAGTACAGGCCGATTTCGGTATAGCCGCGCACGCCGGCCGACTTCAGGATGGTGGGCAACCAGAAGCCCACCGCGTAGATGCCGCTGATCAGGCCGAAATAGGTCAGCGCGAGCCGCCACACGCGCGCATCGCGCATCACCCGGCGCAGCGCGGCGCGCGGCGCGGGCTCGGGATGCCGCTGCGCGAGCGCGGTCGCGACCGCCTGCTTCTCGTCATGCGTCAGCCAGCCCGCAAGCTCGGGCGCATCGCTCAAGGACGCCCACGTGATGACGCCGAGCACGAGCGCGGGCATGCCTTCGAGCAGAAACATCCAGCGCCAGCCGGACAGGCCGGCGAGCCCGCTGAAATGCTCGATGATCGCCCCCGACACCACGCCGCCCACGATCGACGCCACGGGCAGCGCCCACATCAGCATCGCCATCGCGCGCCCCATGCGCTGGCGCGGATACCAGCGGGTCAGGAAATAGATCAGGCCGGGCGCGAAGCCCGCTTCGAACAGGCCCAGCAGGAAGCGCAGCGCGTAGAACGTGTTCGCATCGGACACGAGGCAGGTCGCCGCCGACGTCAGCCCCCACAGCACCATGATGCGGCTCAGCGTCAGGCGCGCGCCCACGCGCACGAGCAGCATGTTGCTCGGCACCTCGACGAGCACGTAACCGAGAAAGAAAATGCCCGCGCCGAGCCCGTAGGCGGCGTCGCTGAGCCCCAGCTCGTGCTGCATCTGCAGCTTCGCGAAACCGACGTTGACGCGGTCGATATAGGCGACGCAATAGCACAGCGCCAGGAATGCCAGCACTCTTAAATCGATCTTCCGATATGCGCTCGCATATGAATCAGGAACGCCTTTCGTTTGAACGGACATTCGATCCTCGGTAGCCGTTGTAAGTATGTGCAGCCGAATGCGAGCAGACTATACAGAAGGTTTGGCGTATTTAGACGACAATGTACGAGACACGGTGTGCGGAAACCTGCACCATGCGGGATGTGGTCAGCCTGGATTGAATCATGGAGCTATATAAATCGCGGCAAATTCAATGTTTCGAAGCAGTGATGGCGGAACGCTCCGTACGCAAGGCGGCCGATCGGCTCGCCATGTCCGTCTCGGAGGTCAGCCGACAGATCCGTAAACTCGAAACCGAAACCAAGTTGCACCTGTTCGATCGCGAACGCTCCGGCGTGAAGCCGACCGAAGAAGCCAAATATCTGCTCGAATTCCAACGCGGCTGCGATGCGCAATATGAAGTTTTCGAGAGTCATATTAATTCGTTGAAATCACTAAAAACGGGGACTGTTTCCATTTCCGCAAGTGAAAGCATGATGACGCCGTTCGTCAATGAAGTACTGTGGAGTTTCTGCCGCGAATATCCGAATATCCGCGTTTCATTGAGCCAGCGTGCGACCCGCGAAATCATCGAGGACGTGCTGACCGACAACGCCCATATCGGGATTGCCTACAACGCGCCGGCCGTCGACGGCGTCTCGGTCTACCGCAGCGTGCGCGACAGCGTGACCGCGGCGGTGCATCCCGACCACCCGCTCGCCAAGCACGACGGCCCGATCACGTTCACCCGCGCGGTGTCGTATCCGTTCGCCACGATGCCGACGCTGTACGGCCTCGGCGGCCTCATGGAAAGCGTCGCTCATGCCGAGGGCATCAAGTTCAAGCCGACCGTGGTCGCCAATACGCTCGACGTGCTGCGCCGCTTCGCGCTCGAAGGGCTCGGCGTCGCCTTCGTGTCGACGTTTACGATCCGCAGCGAGGTCGAACGCGGCCTGCTCGTCGGCAAGGCGCTCGATCATCCGTCGCTCGGCCGCCAGTCCACTTCGATCCTCGTCAAGGCGCAGCGCGGCCTGTCCGATGCGACGCGCGAGATGCTGCAACGCATCGAAACCGGCATGACGGTGTTCCAGTAGGCGCGTCGCGCCTCGGTGCACACCGGCCGCGCCGCGGTCGTCGTGCCGGCCCGAACGGCGAGCGCCGTCGCCCAGGGACGCCGAAGCGCATCCTTAAAACGGTGAGCGGTTAGACGATACGGGGAAATCCGTGGAAGCCGCCCATCGACGTCGACCCGCTTCTCTCCGCACTGCGGAGAGAATTCAACGTCTGCCTCAGCGGCGTTGCCGTTCGGGTGGTCGCCGCGGTTGCCCACGCGCACAGAACGCTTCGACCTGCGCGCGTTCACGGGGTACTCGTCCTTTTCGTGCAAAATCCGGCGGTTTTGTTCGAAAAGCTGGTATGAATCATCCGCTTCGAGGGACGTCGTTTTCGCGATCCGCATCCGTCAGGCGCAAAATCTGACGCTTCAGCCGACGATGTCGCAATCGCCTTGAGGCGGCTTGGCTTCCCGTTGCCGAACGCCTGATAAGGCTGCCGGGCCCGGCGAGCTTCATCGCTGTGCAAGTAGGTCGACGTCGTCGAGCTCGACGCGTATCGCAGGGTGTCACGCACCATGATCCGTGTTGCAAAAATGGGGCGGACCATAGATTGACTTCGGCGGACGTCCGACGAGCTGGCTCATTTACATCCGATCAAGCGACACCGCGCAAACCTGCGTAGCGGGCGGGCAGTATTCGGCGAGCCGTTTCCGTGCGCTGTCGTAGTCCTTTCGTTGATCGGGCGTCAAATTCCCGATGCCTTTTCCTTCGTAAGCCTGCGTCAAGCCGAAATACGCCCAGCCGTTCCCTTTGAAGTTCATGTACAGTTCGCGATTCGGGTCGTCGTTGCCGAGCGACGCGTGGAGCGTGTCGATCGCATGGTCGTATCGGCCGAGGTCGATCAGAAGCGCGGCGAGGGTTTGCCTGACCGGCACCATCCAGTAAGGCGGCTCGTCATAGTGCATCGCGTCCTGCTGCTGGACGGCGTGTTCGAGAACACGTATGCCGCTACGCGTGTCGCCGTTCATCTGGTCGATCCGCGCGTGCGCGACCGATTGCATGATCTGCGTTACCTGGTGATTCATCACTTCATCGCTCCGCTCATTCCGGAAGGCGATCACGTCTTTCGCAAGCTGCGCATACGCACTTCGTGCGCCGCGCACATCGTGTTTGCGAACGTAGGCAAGCACGCGTGCGTAGCTCCGGGAAATGCGTGCAAAGCGCCATTCCTTTTCCGTTCCGTCAGGCGGTGGCTGCTGGATGATCTCGTCCGGCGACATGAAATACGTCAGCGCCTGGTAATAGACGCCGCGATAGCGGTCCGTTCGGAACTTCACGCCCTGGCCTTCCGAATTCCGGAGCCGAGCGGCGGCCCACTTCATGTCCTCGACGTTGCCTGTCATGATCGCCGAAGCCAGCGCGAAATGGATGTTGTGCCGGTAGTAGCCCCAGCGATAACGGTCGCCGTCCGGATGCTTGATGCCGCCCCCGGGCCCGGCGTCGACCTTCGCGAAATACGCTTCGTCACTCACCGTTGCGTTCTGATTCGCTTCGAACGATTTCAGGTGGTCGCCGGTGCGGTAGTAAATGTGCGACGGCATATGAACCAGATGGCCCGCACCGGGTGCGAGGCCGGGCAGCGTGTCCGCAAAAGGCGTCACGACGTTCGGCTCCGTCGACCCCTCGCGAATGTGAATGTACCAATGCACGAGCCCCATGTGATCGGCGTGCGTCTTCAGCCCGCCTTCGACTGCATCGACGGCCGGCGGAATGTCCTCGTAGGCCGGGTTCCCCTGAGGGTCCCAGTAACTCCAGGCGCTGAGGTTCATCACGGCATCCGCATACAGAGTCTGGATATCGGGATCGTCCGGGTAGCTGTGGGCCAGCGAGGTCATCGCCTCGGCATAGCCCTTGTTGCGCCGGCTCTGGCGCTTGCGCTCGTCGGGAATCTGCTGATGTGCCTCGTAGCGTGGCATCAGCGCCTCGACAAGCGAACGCTCCTTCGGGTCTGCATCACGGATACGCAGTGCGTCCTCCAGCATCTGTCGCGCGATCCGGCGATCTTGTTCCGGCTGATCGAGCTGATTGATGTTCACGCCCAGCGACATCGCGATCCCCCATCGGCACATCACGCAGTCGGGATCTCGCTTGAGCGCGGCCCTGTACGCGCGGTACGCCTCGCGAAAATTGAACGCGTAGTAGAAGCGCAAGCCTTGATCGAAAAAGGCTTGCGTCTCCGGATTGGCCGTCTTGATCGGTTTCGTCAGCGAGCCGAGCTGGAAATCCGTCGGCGGCTCGGGATCGTTGGCCGCGATGTCCGACAGCGCGATCGACGCCGTGCTGCCGGGCAGCGCACTCATCATGTGTTCGCTCATGCCCTGCATGTCGTGAACCGCCGCGCCATGCACGCCGCCACCGGATGCGGACATCGCGCAAGGCGCGCTCAGCCCGGCCATCACACCGATCGCCCAGGACAGGCACGCCTGCCTCAGGCGGTTTCGATGAGGGCCGTCGCTGCCGGAACGCGTGCGATTGTCGGTTGCTCCCATTGCATGCTCTCCCGTCAATGTGCTCAGCAATTTTGATCCACAGATGCTGGCGCCATGATTTTTTAAAAAGTCAAATGAAGTGTGAAAACCATATTAGACAAGGAATGCAGCTCGACAATTTGAATTGTGTATCGAATAAAATTATTGATTATAATTTTTAATTGAGTCAAAATAACTGCATTTGGCTTGACATAATGCCATTGATTTGCACATGAATTGGCGCAATTTAAATGCGTTGCATCGTCTTCCCGCCGTGGCTGGGGAATCCGTTTCAGGGTTGGTGATGTTCGGGTGTTGATGGGGAGCACGCACTTTGTCTTTGATGAAAGTCAAATATAAATTCTGTCGAATTCAATCCATCATGCGTGTGAAAAACTCGCCTCGAGTGCCGCCAGATTTCTTCGTCAATTTTAAAGGGCCGCCTGTCTCGTCCGTTATGCAGACGACAGGATCATTGATCAGCGGTTTCTTGACTGCTATCGTCAAAGGGCGCCTGCGAGGGAGTGCCCCCCGGCGCGGCGAAGCCAACGCCATGATGAAGTGATGGTGGTCGAGAAAACATGGAATTCAATCGTCAATCTGCACGGTAAACCCCGGTTCCGTACGTTCAATCTCATCGAAACAAGGGAATGCCATGGCGGCTTTCGATACGAACAGTGATGCTGGCGGAGGCACCTTTTATAAGTTCTATGTTAGCAATCACACATCCAGTACCGGCTTGTACTATGACATCGCGATGCTGATGAACGGAACAAAATCAGAATGGCGATCTGGAATAGGAAGAGGGATTTCAAGCCCGGGAGAACAGCGATATGCAACTTCGATCTTTATAACTCCGACACCAATCCCGTGCAGCAATTCTCTCCGGACAATTTTTTGCGTCAGACGCTGGAGAAAGGCAGCGTATCCCTGTTCAATGTCAACAATACGCCTATATCACTGTGGTTCTGGAGTGGGAATGGCAATCAGCAGTACATCAACTTTCTCGGTGGCGGCCCCGTAAGCGTTACAAAGGATCGTTCGGCATTCAATGAAATCAGGTTCAACCAGTACCGTTTCACGCTGGATTCTGGCGGACACAACAACGGCACGCTTGATATCTTCTTCCAGCTCTACGACGCCTGAATCTTGATCCCCATGCTCGCTCCTGCCACCCGGCAGCGGGAGCGAGCTTCTATTGGGACGGTGTCAAGGAGAAGATGTGGCGCATGATCGCGGCGGATCAGGTGCGTTCAAGTCGCCGGGCCGAGGGCGAGCGCGTCGGGCGCGACATGGCGAGCCTGTGTGCCCACGGGCGTGCCTTCACGCAGATGCAGCACGTCGTGCGCGAGCGCGTGGAGCGTCGCGCGGTCGTGCGTGATCAGCAGCATGGCGAAGCGCCGCTCGCGTTGCAGCCGCGCAAGGAGTTCGAGCAATGTCGCAGCCACGAGCGGATCGAGCGCCGAGGTCGGCTCGTCGCAGACCAGCAGCGCGGGGCGTGCGGCCAATGCGCGCGCGATGCAGACGCGCTGCAGCTGACCGCCCGACAGCTCGCGCGGATAACGCTGCCCGTGGCTCGCGTCCAGCCCGACCTGTTCGAGCAGCGCGGCGGCCTCGGCGTCGCGCGCCGTGCCGGACGGCACGCCGGCGAGTGCGAGCACGCGCCCTATCGTCTCGCTGATCCGCTGTGCCGGATTGAGCGCGAGATCAGGAATCTGATGCACCAGCTGGATTGTGCGCAACGTCTCGCGGCCTCGTTGGCGCAGCGCTGGTGCGAGCGGCGCGCCGTTCAAGTACAGCGAACCGGTGGACGGTGCGAGCAAGCCGGTGACGATACGTGCAAGCGTCGACTTGCCGGAACCGGACGGCCCGACGACCGCCAACGTGCGGCCCGCATGCAGCGCGATCGATACGTCGCGCAAAGCCACATGGCCGTTCGGATAGCGCGCGCCGATGCGCCGGGCTTCGAGTAGCGGCACTTGCGTGCCGTTTTTCTCGGGCCCGGAGTCGTCTGCGACGTGATTGGCGTCGCCGCGGCCGGCATGCTGTGCGTCAAGGAGCGCGCGCGTATACGGATCACGCGGCGCCACCAGCACCTGCTCGGCCCGGCCCGACTCGATCACTCGACCATTGCGCAGCACGAGCAACGCGTCGCAGACTCGCCCTATCGACGGCAGATCGTGGCTGATGAACACAGCCGCCGTGCCGGTCGCTGCCAGCGTCTCACGGATCAGATCGAGCACCCGCGTGCGAGCCTCGGCGTCGAGCGCGGCGGTCGGCTCGTCGAAGACCACGATGTCCGGCGATGCGCACAAGGCCATCGCGGTCATCGCCCGTTGCAGTTGTCCACCTGAGGCTTCGTGCGGGTAACGCTCCCCGAAGCGCTCGGGGTTGGGCAGGTCGAGTTGTGCGAACAACGCCACGGCGCGCTCGCGCGCAGCGCGCTTCGAGAGCAGCCCGCGCGCGACCGCGATCTCCACGACCTGATCGATCAGGCGCCCCGTCGGATTGAAAGCCGCCACCGACTGCGCCACATAGGCCACGCGCGCGCCGCGTAGCGCGGCGAGTTCGCGCGGGCGCAGCGCGAGCACATCGGTTTCGCCGAGCAGGACGCAGCCCGCGCCACGCACGAGACCGTCGCGCAGATGGCCGAGCAATGCGAGGCCGAGCGTGGTCTTGCCCGCACCGGACTCGCCGATCACGCCGAGCGTTTCGCCGCGTCGCAACGTGAACGAGACGTCGTCGAGCACGGGGGCACCGTACGCGTTGCCTTGCACGGACAGGCGCTCTGCGCGCAGGACGATCTCATCGGCCACGGCGCGTCCCCCATTCGAGCAACCGGTTCACGCTCAGGCTGAACGCAGCGATCAACAGGCCGGGAAACAGCGCGGCCGACACGCCGAACAGCACGCCGTCCTTGTTGTCTTTCGCGAGACTGCCCCAGTCCGTCGCGGGCGGCGGCAGGCCGAGGCCGAGAAACGAAAGCGTGGCAATCAGCAGCACGGCGAACACAAGCCGCAAACCGAGTTCTGCGACGAGCGGTGTGGCGATGTTCGGCAGCACTTCGCGCACGATGAGCGTTGCCAGCCGGTCGCCGCGCAGCCGCGCGACATCGACATAATCGAGCTGGCTCACGCTGGCCGCGAGTGCGCGCGTGACGCGAAAAAGCCGCAAACCTTCGAGCAGGCCCACGACGATGCACAAGGACAGTGCGCCCGGCGTGACAACCGACAGCGCGACCAGCGCGAATACCAGCGTTGGGATCGACATCAGCACATCGGTCAAGCGCGCCAGCATCGTATCCAGCCAGCCGCCGCGCAAGCCCGCAACCAGCCCTGCCACGCCGCCCGTGAGCGACGCGAACAGCACGGCGAACAGCGCGAGCGTGAGCGTTGTGCGAGTGCTCCAGAGCAGGCGCGAGAACATGTCGCGGCCCAGATTGTCAGTGCCGAGCCAGGCAAGACGCGAAGGCGGCTCCCAGTTGCCGCCGAGCACATCGCCGGCGGCGTGAGGCGCAAGCAACGGGGTTGCGACGCAGACCACGGCGCAGGCGAGCAAGAAGCCGAGCGTGAGCCAGGGACACCGGGGCGATCGAGGCCCTTGCAGCCGTGCAGCGGCGCCACGGCTCTCGGAGGAGGCGTCGATAGGCGTAGTCATCGATGCGGTCTCAGGCGGGGATCAAAAAGCATGGCGACGAGATCGGCGGCGAGATTCAGCCCGGCGTAGATCGCCGCGAAAACGACGCCGCACGCCTGCACGGCGGGAATGTCTCGCTTCGAGACACTGTCGACCATGTATTGGCCGAGGCCAGGCCAGACGAAGATCGTCTCGACCACGACCGCGCCCACCGTCAGCCACGCGAGATTGAGCGCAACGATGTTGGCGATCGGCGCGACCGCGCAGGGCAGCGCGTGGCGCCAGACGATGCGCCCGGCACCGAGTCCCTTGAGCCGTGCCATTTCGATGTAGGGCTGCGCCAACACGTCGATCAGCGCTGCACGGATCATGCTCCCCATATGACCGATCACGGCGAGCGCAAGCGTCGCGCACGGGAGCGCGAGCGCGGCGAGATTTTCGCGCGCCGAGCCGTCAGCGCCGAAGTTCGCTGCGCTGCTCGGTAGCCACGCGTGCGCGACCGCGAACAGCAGGATCAACAGATAGCCGGTGAAGAATTCGGGCAGCGCCACCGAAACGCGCATCAGCGCGAGCAAGCCCCGATCCAGCAGGCTGTCGCGGTTGAGCGCCGCCGCGATGCCCGCCGCGAGGGCAAGCGGCAACGCGAGCGCGGCGGCCGCGCCCGCGAGCAGCAAGGTGTTGGCGAGACGAGGCAACACGCTTCGCATCACGGGCGTGCGCGTGGTGAAGCTCTTGCCGGCATCGCCTTGCAGCAGCGCACCGAGCCAGTCGCCGTATCGTTCCGCGAGCGGCCGGTCGAGCGCCAGCTCGTGTTCGAGCGACTGCACGGCCGAAGGCGTCCCGCTCTGGCCGAGAATCGTCGCGGCGATGTTGCCAGGGAGGAGGCTCGTCGCTGCGAAGACGAGCGTGGCCGCGGCGAACAGCGTGAGCGCGGCGTGCACGAGCCGGCGCAGCACGAAGGTTGTCAGCCGCCGCGTACGCTGCCAGGCACGTGACGAGGTGCTCTGCCAGGAGCGGACATCGCGCGCCGCGCGTGTGTTCAGCTCGCGAACCATACCCGCTCGGCGGCACGCGAGCCGACTTCGCCCGGAATGTCCACATAGCCGCGCAGACTCGTGCGCGACGCCCGGAGCGAATCGGCGTACAAGGGAATCACCGATGCGCCCTGTTCGGCGTACAGCACTTGAATGTCGTGATAAAGCTGGCGGCGGCGCGTCTCGTCGGCTTGCGCGCGTGCTTGGGCGACCAACTGGTCGAACTTGGGGTTCTTCCACTTCGACTCGTTCCACGGCGCATCCGAGACGCAGACCATCGAAAGATAAGCGTCGGCGGTCGAACGGTTCGCCCACGACGACGCGCAGAACGGCTGCTTCATCCAGACCTGGGTCCAGTAGCCGTCGGCAGGCACGCGATTGACGCGAAATGGAATGCCTGCGCGTGTCGCCGACGCCTGATAAAGCTCGGCCGCCGACACCGCACCGTTGAAGGTCGCGCCGTCCGCCGCCGTGAGTACGATCGGCTGGCTCAGGCCCGCTTTTTTCCAGTAAAACCTCGCCTTGTCGGGGTCGTAGGTGTGCTTCGGTATGTCGGTCGTATAGAAACGGTTCGACGGAAACAACGGATTGTCGTTCGAGACCGAGCCATGACCGCTCAGCAATGAGTTGCGCAATTGCTCTCGATCGATCGCATACTTGAGCGCCGTGCGCAGGTCGTTGCCGGTGTATGGCGCCGTGTCGGCGAGCATCGGAAACAGAATATTCTGCGTGTCGCGCGCACGATGGATGACGATGTTCGGCGTATTTTCGAGGCGCTTCGCGACGCGCGGCTCGACTCGATTGATCAAATGCACCGAGCCGCTCAGCAGCGCGGCCACTCGCGCGGTACTGTCGTTGTAGGCCACAGTCTCGACCGAGTCGACAAAGCCGCGCGAGCTGTCCCAGTAGTTCGGATTGCGGCGCGTGAGCGTACGCACACCGGGCTGGAAACGTTCCAGCACGAAGGCGCCCGTGCCGATGCCCTTGTCAAAATCCGCACCCGCCGGCGTAATGCCGAAGTGGACGTCGCCAAGCAGCCACGGAAAATCGACGTTCGGCGAGGCAAGGCGAAACGTGAGTTCGTTCCGCCCGGTGACGGCGATATCGCGCACCGGATCGAGATAGCTCTTCGCGGCGGATTGCGAGTCCTTCGCGCGATGGTGATTCAGCGAGTAGATGACGTCGGCGGGTTCGAGCGTCTTGCCGTTGTGGAATTGCACGCCTTGGCGCAGCTTGAACACCCAGACCGTCGCGCCTTGCCGGCTTTCCCAATGAGTCGCGAGGCCAGGGCGCAGCGTGCCGTCGTCGTTGAGATCGGTCAGCGTATTGAAGATCTGGCGCCCGACGTTGTACATGTACTCTTCGAAGTAGAACGCCGGGTCGATGCGGTCGGAACTCGACGCCGTGTCGACGCCGAGAATCAGGTGCCCGCCGCGTTTGGGTGTGTCGGCCGCGCGCGCGCTCAAGGGCAATAGCACGGCGGCCGCGCCGGCGGCGAGACTGCCGCCGGTCAGTTGCAGGAAACGGCGGCGTGACGCGTGGGCCGGCGTGGACGTATCCGTATCGTTCGACATAGACGGGTAGAAGAGAAGTGCAAGAGCCGGGTCCGAGGATCGCGCTTATCGCGGCCTCAAGGCGTGCTCATTGTTGGGCGATACCGCGCGCTGACCGCGAGTTTGTCGCCGGGTCACTGCTCGCTTTCGCGCAGTGCTTCGGCGAGACGTTCGATATGCTCGGGGCCGATGCCGCAGCAACCGCCGATCAGCGACGCGCCCGCAGCGGCCCATTCGCGTGCGAAGGCGAGGTAGCCATCGGGTTCGAGATCGCCGCGCAGTGCGCTCAATCCGGTGTTCGCGGCGCGGCGCTGACGCTCGGGTTCGAACGCATTGGCGTAGACACCGAGCGCGAGCGTCGGGCCGGCATGTTTGCGCGCTTCGAGTACGGCGGATTTCATGATTTCGGCCTGGCTGCAATTGAAGAGCAGCGCCTGGGCGTTCAACGCCCGCGCGGTATCGACCGCTGCGCTCACGCTTTCTCCCGAGCGCAGCCGCGCGGGTGCATGGCCCGCGGCAATCGCAGGCACGTCGTCCGCGTCGTCGAGCGTGAAGGAGAGCCAGAGCGGTCGCGTGTCGTCGCCCAATGCGGTGCGGATCGCGCGTGCTTCGGCTGTCGAGCCGAGCGTTTCACCGAGCCACAGATCGACGTGCGGCGCGAGCCCGTTGATGAGCGTATCGAGCAACGGCGCGGCGCGCCTGGCGTCGAACAGATCGGGGCGATAGGAGCCGAACAGCGGTGGCAAGGAGCCCGCGACCTGCACGGGGCTCGCGCTGTTGGCGACCGCATCGCGCGCGAGCCGGCCCGCGCGGTCGGCAAGTTCCTGCCCATGCTGTGCGAAGCGCTCCTCGCCAATATGAAACGGCACGACGGCGTAGGAGTTGGTCGTCACGACATCGGCACCCGCGCGCACGAATGCCTCATGGGCGGCGCGCACATAGTGGGGCGCTTCAATCAGCGCCAGCGCCGACCATTCGGGTTGTTTGAACGGCGCGCCCATGCGCAATAATTCGCGGCCCATGCCGCCGTCAAGAATGCGGATCATCTCTCGTTACCTCCGAGCGGCGATCATACGGCCCCCTCGTTCCGTCCCCAACCAGTAAATGACGATATCGTTATTCCAAACAGAATCACGTGCAATCGTTCAAGGGGCGCGCTTCACGACGCCATTCGCGCGTTCGCGGCAAGCTGGCGGAGGTCGACAAGGGGCGATCATCGAACACAGGTGCCCGAGTCACGCGCTGCAGGTGGCTGTACGTGGCATTCGTGATCGACGTGTTCGCCCGCGTATTGTTGGCTGGCGCGCCCGCTCGCCGTTGACCGCTGCCAGCGCTGCCAGCGCTGCCTTCGCTTTGAACGCTGCGGCGTGCGTCCGTCGGGTTCTCTTCGTGATGTCCTCGATTCCTTTGCCAGCATCATCACTGGCTCAGGCCCCGGACCAACCACTTATCCGACTGTCCCAATTGGCGCGCCCACCGCTCACTGCACCGAAACCCGATTGTTAATGGCGGCGCAGCTTCGGTTGTTGTACGTACTCGGTGCCGTGCCTCACGGCTACCGGATCGGCTCAACAACGCCAAGCCTTGGCGGATTGTTCAGGGCCGACTCAATACTCCAGCCCGCCGACAATTTGACAGTCCCGCAAGTCGGCTACTCATTGACTCGTTGCGACGGCTCGGTCAGCTTCTCCATAGCGCAATTCCCCGGTATCGCCGCTCCGGAAAAAGCCTTTCTGACAAAAATCGTCGAATCTGGCGTCGATCCCAGCACCGTACCGGAGTGATCGAGATCGGGGTAGAAATGAAATTCGACGCGATTTCCAGCTGCGCAAGCCCGTTTGGCTAGTGCGATCTGGCCTGGAACGGAAACAGCGCGGTCCTTGCCGCCGGTTCCAAAGAAAATCGGAATGTTGGTCTTGATTTCAGGGTAGGCGCCCAGATCGGATATTGCGGAAAACACGTCCTTGGGGTCAGTCTTGAAGCTCCCGTCAAAGGTTGCCTTAGTTCGAACAATTTCGCTTTGGAGGTCAAGCACACAATGATCCTCGGCAAACTTAAAAATCTTAAGCCCTTGTTCATTGAGGTAGTTTTCCGGACGATACGCGACATTTAGGAGTCTGGCGGATTGCAACTGATAGAGATCGAAGGCAAAGGCGGTATTGACGCTCTTGCGCGAGGTCGCCAGAGTGTCATCGGAGGCCCCTTCGTTCGAGTCCCAGAGATAGTCGGGCGTGCCGGTCGCGACCACTCCGGCGATATCGAGGTTCGGCGAGTACGACGCTGCGTACAGCGCGCTCGCGAAAGCTGCTCGCGCGCCTTGGGATTGTCCAACGACGACCGTCTTCTTCGAAATGTGAAAGCCGTGCTCAGCTACCGCCCGAACGCTGTCCAGCACACTGTACGCAAGCGAACGGGTTCCCGCATATGGATGCAGTCCTTCGGTTCCTAGTCCCGGGTAGTCGGTTGCGACGATCGCGTACCCCCTATCCAGCCAATGATCCAGATAGTCGCGATCCCGACGACTGCGGCCCGAGTACGATGGCGCGCAAATGTCTGCAGTCCCTACGGTGCCGTGAGCCCAGGCGATCAGCGGCCATCCGCCGGGGGGCGGATGGCCCTTTGGGAGATACAGCGCGCCAGACACCACGACTGGTGTGTGACCGTCAACGCCGTCGGTCGACGCATATAGCAGGCGGACGCTCGCGCCCGCCTTGGAAAGGCGTTGTTCAGCCGTCAGCGGCTCGGTCCGCAGAAGTCGGCCGGGCACCGAAGGAATGTCGTCGCTCCATCTATAGAATGCCGGAATGCTACCGCTGGGTGCGAATTCGCCGGCACGGGGCGCCGCAGGGTTCAAAAATATTGCTGCGACGACGATATGGAAAATCTTTGGAATTTTCATCATGTTTTTCAATTTAGTCCAACGCCATCCACTTGATAAAGCCCGCACACCATCAAACATACGAAAATTTAAATCACATAAAATCGATTCAAATTTCATATAAAAATAGCAAAATTGATCAATATTGATGGCTTAATTCTCACTTAACCCCATTTCCATTGATCACCGCACACCATTATTTTCACTTAATTTCATTTCGCCTACAATCAAGAAGATCTTGCTTGACCATAAAGAAAATATTGTGCCTGTCGAACGCCATTCGATCAGTCCCGTAATGTGTCAGGAGCGTTCGATGCGCCCCACTGCGTCGTTGCCGGCGCAGTCATAATTGCCTTCGATGTCACCCTGTCCTTGGGTAGCGCGACGCTTTGGAGTCCTATCACATAGTCATGAGATTGGGCATGAAGAAACGATTCACCTAAGAGCAGATCATTGGTTTTTTGCGCGAGGCAGAGGCCGGCTTGCCGATCAAGGCGCTCTGCCGTCAGCACGGATTTTCCGAGGCGAGCGACTACCTGTGGCGCAGCAAGTTAGGCGGAGTGAGCGTGTCTGACGCGAAACGCCTGAAAGAGCGCGAGGCGAAAAACAACCGGCTGAAGAAGTTGCTCGCAGAATCGATGCACCAGAGAAATCGGACGGCCGCTTCATTACTTAAACCTTTCGCAATCCTATCCACGCACCCGCGCTCGTCAAACACTGTCATTTCCGCTGTCTACGGTGGGCTATCGTACTTTCTCCCCCAATCCGTACGGCTATGCTCCCGACCGGGATAGCCCGCAGGCAAGCAGCGGGCGTCCGGACCCGGGCCCGCTGCCTTTCGCCGATCAGCCCCCATTACTCGAATCGACTCCAGTCAATCAGCAGGCCAAATCGTTATCATGAGCGGGATACGACCGTACCATCGGCTTTGGGCTGTGACCTTCGTGATCGCCGCGGCAAGCGAGGTCTTGTCCGGTGCGCTCCGGTACTACCTGTCGGCCGCGGGTATCGCGTCGCTCAACTATCTGCCGAAGGTGATGATGGTGGGCTGCATCGCCGTCGCGCTGCTGCGGCGCCCCCGCCCCATGCATCTGATCGTCGCCTGCTACATCGCCGCGGAGACCTGCGTGGCGCTTGCCAACGGCGTTGGGCTCGCCGCGACAGGCTTCTGGATCTGGACTGTGTCGCCGATGCTGTTCGCGGCGCTCACGCCACCGGAAGCGCTCGAAGCACTCGAATATCCGCGCATGCTGGGGGCATTGATCGCCGTTGCGGCGCTATGCAACGCCGGGGTGATCATCAATACCTTCACCCGCATGCCGTGGGCCGGCGGCAGCATCGACATCGACGGCGTGAGCGTGCAGATCGCGGTCAACACCTATGTCGGCACCGCGACGCGACTGGCCGGATTCGGCCGAAGCAGCGCCACGACCGGACTGATGATCGGCCTGATGACGGTCTGGCTGCTGCCCCGGCTGCGCGCGCCGCTCGCGATCGCCGCGCTGCTGACGGTCTCGGCGATCGGGATCTGGGACACCACCAACAAGACGACGCTCATTGCGCTTGCGATCGTCGTCGGCTTCCATTACCTGATGCGCCCGCACGCGCTCAAGCGCGCTTGCGCGTGGATCACCATGCTGATCGTCGTGCTGCCGTTCGCGGGCTGGGTCGCGTCGCTGTCGACCAACGCCGGGATGACCGATTCCACGCTGCTGGCGTCGATGCAGGACCGCGTCATCAACACTTGGCCCCAACTGCTCGAAGGATTGCTGCGCGAACACCTGATCTGGTTTGGCATCGGGCCGGGCGGCTTCGGCTCGGCCACCGCGTATTACGTCGGCGACTTCGGCTTCAACGTCGGCTGGTCGGACAATGCCGCCCTTCTCATGATTGCCACGCTCGGCGTGATCGGCACCGCGATGTCCTTGTTCGCCTTCGCCCACTACGTGCTCGCGAGCCGCTCGACCGACACGCGCGCATGGCTGATGCTGTCGTTCCTGCTGTTGAGCGGCATCACCACCGACATCTACGAAACGCTCGGCTGCCTGCTGTTCTTCGGCATCACGGTGCGCATGCTCACGCTAAGCCCGGCGCAAGCCGACGCGGATCGTACCGTCTACTCCGTGCCGGCCGCGCCCCGCATCGCGCCGCTCTGGCGCTAACTCCGGATTCGCGATGCTCTCCCCACCCCGCTCCCTCGTTCGCCGAACCGTCCGCTGCCGCCTGCTGCTCGCGGCCGCGCTCGCGAGCGCGGCGCTCGTCGCGGCCGGCGCGGTGCACGCGGCGGCCGTCGTGGTCGTTCCCGGTGCGGCGTCGTCCTATGTCGACCTGCCGCGCTTCGAAGCCTCCCGCGCCAATACCGGCATCGCGATCCACGACATCGACGATCCGGGCCTGCTCGACGCGGTGCGCGACGCGGGATTCTCGTTCGTCCGCACCGACCTGTTCTGGGAGGCGGTCGAGACACCGGCCGGCTGGGATTTCTCGAAGTACGACGCGCTCGTCGCGAACCTGGCCGAGCGCGGGCTCGGCGCGCTGTTCATCCTCGGCTACCAGCATCCGCTGCACAGTCCCAGACAGCCGCCCACCACCCCCGCGCAACTGGCGGCGTTCCACGCGTATGTGTCCCAGTCGGCGCTGCGCTACCGGCACGACGCAGTGCGCTTCGAAGTTTGGAACGAGCAGAATCACCCGACCTACTGGCTTGCCGCGCCGTCAGCCGCCGGCTACCGGAACCTGCTGAAAACCGCCGTGCAGGCGATCAGACAGACCAATCCCGCCGCCCAGGTTGCGATGGGCGGCGTCCAGCAGATCGATCGATCGTTCATCCGCGCGGTGGGCGACATCAGCGCCGGCGACCGGTACGCGCCGGACGCGGTCAGCGTGCATCCGTACCGGCAAGGCAATCCCGAAACGGCGCTGGACGACTATCGCGCGCTCCGCCGTGACCTGTCTGCCTATCGGCGGGTGCCGGAGATCTGGGCGACCGAGTGGTCGTATCCGAGCGTCGGCTACGCGTACGTCTCCGATCTCGCCGACGGCCACGCGCCGCGCGCGCGGGCCCGGCAGGCCACCTACGCGGCGCGCCGGCTGCTGGTCGACTGGATCGCGCAACTCGGGCTGAGCGCCTACTACGACATCCGCGACGATGGCCCAGACCCGAAGAACATGGAGCACAACTTCGGCCTGCTGGATGCGCAGGGCGAGCCGCTGCCCGCGTATGTCGCGGTGAAACGGCTGTTCGCGTTCACCGCGCACGCGGCGCGCGCCGCCTATCGGATGGATCCGGCCGGCCGCTATATCGTGCTGAGGCTGAGCAACGGCGCGGCGACCCGCTATGTGGTCTGGTGCTACGGCCAGGGCAACGCCGTCACCGTGGATCTGTCGCGCCTGCCGCCCGCCGAAGCGGCCGCGACCGACCTGTACGGCACACCACGCGCCGCGCACGATGGCCTCGTGACGTTGCGCGAGGACCAGGGGCCGCTCTACATCGGGCCGGACGGCTAGCGCCGCTCGCGGCCAACATACCTACATCTAAAACATCGCGGCAGTCGTCATGATTGCCGCACTGGGCAGGACTGGAAATGAATCTGAATGCGCAACGGATGCCGGCAACCCAGGCGACGCAGCGGGACGACGGGCTGTCGAGCCTGTGGTGGAGCACGGTCCGGTATCGCTGGTGGATCGCGTCGATTGTCGCCGCGTTCACGCTGCTCGGCACGATCTACGCGCTGGTCGCGACGCCGCAGTACCGGGCGGAGGCGCTGCTGCGCATCCAGACCAAACCCGGCGCGGCGATCAGCGCGCTGTCGGACGTATCGGGCACGATCTCGGCCGGCCCTTCCGCGAATGACGAAAGCGAGATCCTGACGTCCCGCTCGATCGTCCTTGAGGCCATCGAGCAGACCGGCGTGGGCTACGACATCCGCACCGAAAGTCATTTCCCGCTGATCGGCCGCCTGCTGGCATCGCGCCACGCCAACGACGACACACTCGCCGCGCCGCTACTCGGCCTGAGCAGCTATGCGTGGGGCGGCGAGGCGCTGAAGCTCGGCGTGTTCTCGATCCCCGACGACGCGCTCGGCGAACCGTTCAGGCTCGTTGCCGAAGACGGCGGGCGATGGACGCTGCGAGACAAGGCGGGGCATCCGCTCGCGCAGGGCGCGCTGGGCCAGACGGTACCGTTCCACATGAACCTGGCCGGCACGGAGCAGGCCGGCGAGATCCGCGTCGACACGCTGCGGGCGCGGCCCGGCATCGCCTTCTCGGTGCGCAAGGAGCCGGAGCAGCTCGCTTACGACGACGTGTCGAAGCACCTGAAAACCCTGGTGACGAACCGCGATTCGACGCTCGAGGAGCCGTCGATGATGCGGCTCAGCTACCAGTCCGACACCGCCCGGCATGCCGAACAGATGGTCAACGCGATCGTCGCCATCTATCTGCGGCGCGACCTCGCGTTCCGCACCGACAAGGCGCGCCGCAATCTCGATTCGCTGCGTGCCCGCCTGCCCAACCTGAAGAAGGATCTGCAGAAGGCCGAGGACGCGCTCAACCGCTACCGCACCACGACCGGCACGATCGACGTCGATCAGCAAGGCGCGGCGCTGATCGCACGCCTCAACACCCTCGCCGAACACGAGATCGTGCTGCAGCTTGCGCTCGGCACCGTCCGGGAACGCTTCCTGCCGGCGAGTCGCGAATACCAGACGGTGATGTCGCAACTGAAGTTGGTGAAGGGCGAGATTCGCGACACCACGGCGGCGGCCGGCAAGCTGCCCACCGTGCAGCGCGAATACGTCCGCCTGTCGCGCGACGTGGCGGTCGCCACGCAACTCTATACGAGCGTGCTGACCAATTCGCAGCAGCTGGACATCGCGGTGGCCAGCACCGCGCCGGGTGTCAGCGTCGTCGACTGGGCCGCCGCGCCGTACCGTCCGACCTGGCCGCGACGCGGCCTCGTGGTGCTCGGCTCAATGCTGGGCGGACTGTTCGTCGCGCTCGCCCTCACCCATCTGCTGGCCCGCTATCGCCGCGAGCTGTACTCGCCGCTTGCGCTCGCCACGCTGTCCGAGCGCCCCTGCGTGGCCGTCGTCGCGGCCTCGCCCGCGCTGCGTGACCAGCGCCGCGCGCGGTACACCGGGCCGCGCCTGCCGGATCATCTGCTCGCCGCCAGCCTGCCACACGATCCCAGTATCGAATCGCTGCGCGCGCTGCGCACCAACCTGAAAGCCGCATTCTCGAAGCGCCGTCGAGGCGGCGCCGGCAAGGTCCTGCTGTTCACCGGGCCGACCGCGAACGTCGGCTGCAGCTTCATGGCGTCGAACCTGGCCTATCTGCTGGCCGAGGTGCATGCGCGCGTGCTGCTGGTCGACGCCAACCTGCGCGACCGCGCGCCGGCGACGGCGCGCGAATCGGCCGGCCTCGCGGACGTGCTGGCCGGCACCGTGCCGCTCGACGCGGCCATTGCGCCGCTCGACAAGAGCCGGCTGTCGATCCTCGGGCCGGGCACGGCAGACGAGGTCAACCCAGGCGAACTGTTCGAACGGCCTGCCTTCCGCGAACTGCTGGCGGCGCTGCGCGCGCGCTACGATTTCGTGATCGTCGACGCGCCGCCCGTGCTCCCCTACAGCGACACGCTCAGCATCGCCTCGGAGCTGCGCGACATGATCCTGCTGGTGTCGCGCGCCGGCCTGACCCGCGCGCCGGAACTCGAAGCCGCGCTGCATCGGCTTGCGAGCGTCGGCGCGAGCGTGGCCGGACACGTGTTCAACGCCGACACGGACACGTCCGCGCAAGGCGCCGATCCGACATGGCGCGCGCGACTGCTCGGCTTGACCAGGCAGCACGCGTCGTTCGGCGGAAAGGTCTGGGCCGCGACGAAGGGACAGGCGCTCGCGCTGACGAAAAAGACCGTGACCGGCGTGTCGCGCAACTTAATGCCTGGAGAGGAATTGGGACGGAGTGGGCCGCAGCGGCCCACGGCGCGACGCCCTCATCGTGGCGCTCGCGCATTGCCTCCAACCCTGAGCGAATCGCCGACCCGAAAGCGCTGATACCACGCGATCGTGCATCAAAGCGCGAACGCATCGATGATTTTGTCTGAGATGATAGAAATCCTAATGAAATGTCACATAGAATGTGCACCGTTTTCAGACCGGAATTTCATCGATGAAGCATTTCGCCGACTTGACGGACGCGGGTGCCGCGACCCTGCGTTCGACCTTGAGCACGGTACTGCTGGCGAGTCTCCTCGCCGCATGCGGCGGAGGCGATGGAGGCAGTGCCGGCCCGGTGGTCGCATCGCCCGCCGCCACGCCGACGCTCGTTCCCGTTCCGGGTCATTCGTCCGGCCCTTCGCCGTCGAGCGATACGCATACGCCGACGCCAACCGCAACCGCTACGCCAACCGCAACGCCTGCGCCTGCGCCAACCCCAACCCCAACGCCTGCTCCTGCTCCTGCTCCTGCTCCTGCTCCTGCTCCTGCTCCTGCTCCTGCTCCTGCTCCTGCGCCTGCGCCTGCGCCTGCGCCTGCGCCTGCGCCTGCGCCTAACCCCACCACCTCGACCCTGCCGTTCTTCGGCGTGAACGGCCACTACGTGCAGGGCGGTATCTACGCATCCACCCCGTTCGCGACGCAAGCCGCGTCGATCACCCAACTCGGTGCCGGACTCTACCGGCAGGACGTGTACCTGCCCGCGCATATCGACATGCTGGTCAACACCGTCATCCCCGGCCTCGGCTCGAAAGTCACGGTGCTGCCGATGATCGAGGCCTATCCGTGGGACGATCCATCGCTGAAGGGGAAAGCGCCGACCGAGGCCAGCGCCTACGCGTATGCGTACACGCTATCCGTCTATGCCGCGCAAAAGCTCGCGGGCATCCCCCTCGTGGAATTCGGTAACGAATACGACAGCGATCCGCACAACGCGGTGATCAAGGGCGACGGCCTGAATCCCTCGGATTTCGACAACTCGACCTTTCCGATCTACCGCGGCGCGTTGCGCGGCGCGCTCGACGGCTGGCGCTCGGTGGACACGCAGCACAAGACGATGTTGATCGCGAACGCGTCGACTGGCTGGCTCAATTTCGGTTTTCTCGACGCGTTGATGACAGGCGTTCAGCCGGACGGCTCGACCGGCCACCCGAAAATCACGCCCGATGCGATTCAGTGGCACTGGTATTCGAACGGCGGCGATTTCGAGAACGCGGTCGCCAAGACCGGCGGCACCTACAACGTGCTGGCGCGCCTCAAGGCGACCTACAACCTGCCGATCGTGTTCACCGAGCTGGGTGTCGACACCGACAACACCGATGCGCAGGCAGCCGCCTATATCGCGAAGACGGTACCCGAGATGGTGGCCGCGAAGGCGGCCTACAACGTGATCGGCTTCGCGTGGTACGAACTCTACGACTACAAGAACACCACGTTCGGATTGCTCAATGCGAGCGGTGCCCCGAAACCGCGCTATGCCACCTTGCAATCGGTCATCGCGACCAGCACCAAGGCTCTCCAGTGATGCGCGTGTGCCACACGGCTGACGCCAGCCGCGCGAGGATCCGCAGGGCCGGGCCGATCCGCTCGACGTCATGGAACGCGAGCCGCGTCCGGCCGCCGAACGTCGCCGGCGCGGCGAGCCCGAACATCGCCGCCGCGTCGTCACCGAGCAGGCTGGGCGCGACGTAGACGGGCAATGCGTGTGATGCCATTTGTGAAGCCGATACAGGGCGCGGTTTCAATTGCAGGGGCATCGTCCGGTCCAACACCCGTGGGGCGCCGAAACCACTTTCCAAGGCGTTTCCCTGCGACCGGGGAAACAGGCTGCTTTCGTTTGCGCGAAAGCCACCCGTGGACGTCTGCGAGCGGCGCCGGATTGGAGCAGCCCTCGTCAAAACCTTTTCGAGCCTCATCACACTTGTAGTCGTGTCGCCATCCTTCAATCGTTTGATGCGCAATCTCCGGATAACCACTTCCTTCCTGACGCCACGCCGTAAGGAAGCGCTCTGCATCAACTTCAATCACCGCCCTGCCGGAGCATCGTTCCGAGATCCTCATCCAAACCTCACCGTGTTCCGGGGTTGGGATGCGAAACAAGGCGAAGCGTTCCAACTGGACCCTTGTTTCCAGATGGAAAATGTGTTCATCCGCTTTGAAATATCTGTGCTTGCAATCGATGAGGCCGTCACGCCTGGAGCTGCCCCTCAGCTCCTTGTGGATACTGCCTGCTGCCGCGACGGCGACGCAGGCCGAACAAGCTGCCGTCGTCAACGTCGAACTTTGCGCCGGATTCCCTGGTGTTGGCATCGTCGCTACGGCGCCGCTACTCGGCGCGCGCTCGCCCCGTCCGCGCTGCTCCATGAGCGGCGCATCCAGGGCACCTAAATGGGCCCCAATCGTTTCCCCGTGGACCTGCCGAACCTCGTGGACTTTTATCTGCGAGACCGGCTCGAACTCGATGCGATGATCTCGCAACGGATCACCGAAGGCTTCGAGGCCATGCGCCACGGCGAACTGGCGCGCTCCGTGATCGTGTTCGACCCGTGAGCGGCGGCGCGGCAAACCGGACGTCGCATTTCCGGGCGGAGTGCTAGGATTTCGCGTTGCGGCGCGCGACCCGTGCGCGCCGAACCCGTCCACGCTTCAACCCGCTCATGCGAATGCTCACGAGATCCTTTCTGATCGCCCTCGCGCTGGCCTGCTCCTGTGCCCGCGCCGCCCCGTTCCAGTCCAACGTCACGGTGCTCTCCAACGACATCGCCTACGACATCCACGCCGACGGCACCTTCACGAAGCAGGTGTCGGAAACCTATCGCATCAACACCGACCAGGGTGTGAAGAACGACAGCCAGATGCCGCTGCGCTACAGCACGTCGCTGGAAACGCTCGACGTCGAGGAGGCGTACACGACCACGCCGCAGGGCGAACGCCTCGACGTCGCGCCCGACAAGATCATCGTGCAGCAGAGCCGCGAAAGCGCGGCCGCGCCGATGTTCGACGACGGCAAGGTCAAGACCGTGGTGTTTCCGCGCGTCGAGATCGGCTCGGTCCTGACACTGCGCACCCGCAGAACCCAGAAACAGGCGCTGTTTCCGAACCAGTTCAGCGCGTCCGAGTACTTCAGCAACGAGGTCGCGCGCACCGCGACGCACATCACGGTGCGCGCGCCGGCGTCCGTGCCGCTGCGCGCGGAGGCGATCGGCCTGACGGGCGGCCGCGTGAACGACGGCGACGGCGCGCTCCAGCAGTGGCGCTGGTCGCTGCCCGACGCGCCCGCGCGCGCGCCGGAACTCGGTTCCGTGAGCATCGGCGACTACAGCCCGCGCCTCGCGCTCACCACCTTCCCGGATTTCGCGGCCGTCGGCGCGGCGTACCAGCAGCGCGCGGCGTCCAAGGCGGCCGTCACGCCGGCCGTGCGCGAGCTGGCCGAACGCCTCACGCAGGGCGTGAGCGAGCCGCGCGCGCAGGCGGAAATCCTCTACAACTGGGTCAGCGCGCATATCCGCTACGTCGCGATCTATCTCGACTTCGGCGGCGTGGTGCCGCACGACGCCGACGCGATCCTCCATTCCGGGTACGGCGACTGCAAGGACCACGTGACCGTCCTGCAGGCGCTGCTCGCCGCGAAGGGCATCGCGAGCAGCGCGGTGCTCGTGAACGCCGACAGCACCTACTGGCTGCCGAGCGTCCCCGCGCCGCTCGCCGTGTTCGATCACGCGATCACCTACCTGCCGGACTTCGACCTGTTCGTCGACTCGACGGCCTCCTTCGCCCGCTTCGGCACGCTGCCGTCGAGCGAACTCGGCAAGCCCGCGCTGATCACCGACGCACCCGGCGGCGCGCGCATCGTGACGCTGCCGCTCGGCACGCCGGACAACGCGCGCACCCGGGTCACGACGCGCGTGTCGATCGACCGCGACGGCAACGCGCGCGGCGCGGCGACGATCGACAACTCGGGCGTGCTCGACTACTCCGCGCGCCAGCTGTTCGCGTCGCTGCCGCCCGGCGTCGAACCCCAGGTCGCGAACCGGATCCTGACGCTGACCGGCCAGAGCGGCACCGGCAGCTACCAGCACGGCGACCCGCGCGACCTCACGCAGCCGTTCAACTACGCGACCGCGTTCAAGCTGCCCGACTACACGCCGTTCCCCGGCCCCGGCGCGATGCAGGTGCCGCTCGGTCTCGGCAGCTTCAGCAGCATCGCCTCCGCGTTCGACCAGTGCGAGCTGGATACGCGCAACTACGCGATCCCCGTCACCGGCCAGCGCGTGGCGGAAACCACCGTCATCACGCTGCCCGACGGCATCCGGATCACCCACGTGCCGAAGCCGGCCCGGGTCGTGTCGCCGCTCGGCCGCTATTCCTCCGGCTACCGGATCGAGGGTCGCACGGTCACCGTGACGCGCGAGCTGGACATCACGCCGTCCGGGCCGCTCGTCGGGCCCGATCGCTACCCGGCGTTCAAGCAGTTGGCGACGCAGGTCAAGCGCGACCTGCGCAATCAGCTGGTGTACGAGCCGAGCCGGTGAGCGGAGCGCCCGTCGAGCGGCTGCGGCCGCGCGACGGGCGCCGACATGCACGGATAAATCGCAAGCGCCCTCAATGACATGAGCTTGCAGATGGTCAACGCATCGTGCCCGGACGCGGAGTCCGTCACCCATCGCGAATTCATTGCGTCGCGGCTGGGCACGGCGCTGATCGATTTCACGAATCCTCTCTATGCGCGGCATCCCGATCCGAGCCTTCGGAACTCCCGTGACTTCAGGACCCTGGCCGCCCGCCAAGGCAGCCGGCCCGCATCGATGGCGGCGGGTGTCGGCGAATCGAAGATTCGCTTCGTTGGGTTCGTTGCAATAAATCAGTATATAAAATTGTCCAGTTGTAACGTGACAACTTTATCCTCCCAATAAAATTGTCGCGTCCCACCCCAAGGGGCATTGCGCCGCCCACCCACCCCGCGATGCGGTCATGATGCCGCCTGCGCTCCCGCCCGTCGGCAGGATCACTCCGTCGATCATTAACTACGCAGTAGTAATATTTCATCGCTTCGTAAGTTTTTAGTATGGATCCACGTTGCTACGATGCGTTCACACATCGAGTCCCGCTCGCTCGATCCGCATCGCACAACCCGGAGATCTCCATGAAATCGCTCGCCTACGCCTTTGCCGCTGCCGTCGCACTGGCCGTGTCGTATGGCGCGTCGGCCCAGTCGACGCCGCTGACGCGCGAGCAGGTCCGCGCGGAACTGGTCCAACTCGAACAGGCAGGCTACAAGCCGGAGGTGGCGGACCCGTACTATCCGCGCGCGCTGCAGGTCGCCCGGACACGCGTGGCGACGACCGACACCACCGGCTATGGCGCGCAAGCCGCGCCCGTGGTGCAAACAGGTCGCGCGACGAGCGCCGCGCCGAATGATTCCAACGCGGCCCGCACCGGTCAATAACAGGATTCAAGCGCGCGAGGGCACCCTGCCCCGCGCGCCATTCGCGAACGGGAAGTTGTCCTCGACGCCGTCCGTCAGCTGATCGCGCGCGGCGCAAAATCGTTGTGTGCGCAACGAACTTTCCCGTCAACCGTCGACTTGCAGTTCACCACTGCGGAGCGGCCGTCAGTTGCATTGAGCACGTCCAGTACGTTCTCGACGCGCGCGAGGCATATCTCGCCGCCTTCGGTCCATGGCAAACGTCGTGGCCCCGGTTCAGCAACCGCGCACCCAGGCATGCGTCGAATGCGTTGACACGCGCAACCATGCGCCGGGACTCACCTTCCCTCGTAGTCCCACGAACACCCGGATCGTTTTCAAATAATCGCTTAATCTCGATTCCTATTTTCGTGACGCACGATTCACATCGATTGCCTGCGTCGGATGACGCGGCCTTGCAAAGCGTATGAACCGCGCACGTCGATGCACAGCTTTGATCATGTTCGTTTAATTGCCTCGATGAGCCCGCTGCAATGCCAGAGAATCCTGCGGCTCGACCGGTGTGCACATTGATGTTCAGCGCCGCGAGGAGAGGCGAGGCCAATCGGCAAATCGGCTGTGCGGCCGCCTGTCAATTTAGCCGCGAATACGCGTGCCTGCGCGGCCACGATACGACGTTGGCCGGATCACCAATCTGGTTCAAACGGCACCAGGCGGCCCGGTACACGCATGCGATGCGCGCCGCGCCCACGCTGCCCCACGGATTCACCGCCCCCCTCGGGATCGGCACGCGGCGTTCGCCCTGTCCATCGTCGGTACGCATGGCGGAAACTGCGCGGCTCGCTGTAGCCGAGGCGCTCCGCGATTGCCGCGACCGTCAGCGCGCGATCGCGCAACAATCGGATCGCCTCCTCGCGCCGCACCTCGTCCAGCAACGACTGAAACGTCACGCCGTCCTTGTCGAGCCGACGGCGCAGCGTGCGTTCCGTCATGTGCAGCGCGCTTGCGAGCGAGGTCATCGACTTGAAGCGCGCCAGGTCGCGTCCCATCAACTCCTTTGCGCGCCCGGCGAACCGCTCGCCGATCGATGCAGCCCACTGCCGCTCAAGCGCGTCGCACTGGCTATGCAGCGCATTGAAGCTGACCTCGTTCGCAAAACGCGGCGTCTCCGTGCCGTCGACGGTCGTGAACACAAGACTGTTTTCGCAGGCATTGAATCGCACCCGGCAGCCGAAGTGATCCACATACTCCGCGCCGTTGCGCGGAGTACGCCGCGCGAGATGCAAGTGCGCCGGCCAGACCGGTTTGCCGACGAGATCGGATACGATCACTCGCAGGCTCGACAAACACATGTCGGTCTGGAATATCTCGATATCGGGATCACCGCTGTACCGGCCGATCGTCACGCTCACGCCATCCGGGCGCGCCTGGACGCTGACGTCGAAATACAAGCCCATGAACAGCGGAAACCGGCTCATGCATGTGAGCGCCTGCATGACGGACCCGCTGATCAACATCGCATAGCCCGCCAGGCCGAGCGTCGACACCTGGAGCCGATTGCCGATCGACAAGCCGATCGACGCGACGCCGCTGCGCCGCAGCAGGTTCCTGAAGCAATGCTGCTCCTGCGCACGATTCACGCGCAGGTCCGGGGATGCGACTTCGTCCGCGCCGAGCCCCGTCCCCTCCAGTACGGCCGCACGCTCGATCTGACGCACGCGGCATTCGTCCAGAACGACCGCTATCGCGTGGACGGTGGCAGGAATGTCTTCCTGGCGTCCGCTCGGGCGGGCGAGGCCGAGCGCCGAACGCAGGCGGTGTTCGGCACTGCTTTGCTGTCGAGTGAGCCTGCTGACCATGGGTTCGGATATCGCGGCGGGTTCGCGTAGAACATAGCCGGAATGGCCGCGGCGCGCCAGTGCGGTACGCCCGTGTGACAGGCCGATGCGTCCGGAAATATCCCTCGATTACGTCCGCTTTTCTCATTCGTCCTCGAATTTTTGGCGCACCACACTTTCCTCGAATCGTGCAACGCAAGCGTTGCCGACCGAACGAGCGTTGCAGCCATGAGCGCGATCCGCGCGAGGACAGCATGAGAGACGACAGGTCACGTCGGTGGGTATCGAGCATCGCGACAGGCACAGCGCAGCAGCGCACGCCCGGCAGCGGACCGGCTCATCCCTCTCTGCTCGGTCTCTCCACCCTGGTGATCTTCGGCCTGGCCTACATGTTGCCGATGACGGTGTTTACCACCTACGGGCTCGTCACCCGCACGACGAACGGTCATCTCACGATCGCGTATGCGGTCACGCTGATCGCCATGCTGCTTACCGCGCGCAGCTACGGCCACATGGTGCGGCTCATGCCGAGCGCCGGATCGGCCTATACGTTTGCCAGCCGCGGCTTCGGCACCGCGGCGGGGTTCATGGTCGGCTGGGCACTGCTGATGGACTACCTCTTCATCCCGATGATCAGCTACCTCGTCATCGGCATCTACATGAAGCAACTGTTCCCCGTCGTGCCGTCCAGCGTGTGGATCGTGGCGAGCATCGCCTGCGTCACCGGGCTGAACATCATCGGCATCCGGCTCGTCAATCGCGTCAACCTGATCCTGATCGTCGGTCAGCTCGTCTTCATCGCGGTCTTTCTCGTCGCCTCGGCACGCTTCGCGGCCGGCCAGGCGCCGACGCTGCCAGGTGTGCTGCCCGGCGCGGGCGATGCCCGCGCGGTCTTGGCCGGGTCCGCGATCCTGTGCCTGTCCTTTCTCGGCTTCGACGCCGTGTCGACATTATCGGAGGAGACGCACGAGCCGCGCCGCACCGTCCCGCGCGCCATCCTCCTCTGCACGCTGCTGAGCGGCCTGCTGTTCATGCTGATCGCCTATGCGGGGCACATCGTCTTTCCCGACTGGCGCGCCTTCAAGGATCTCGATTCCGCCAGCCTCGAACTGATGCAGCGGATCGGCGGCGGCGCGCTGTCTGCGCTCTTCGTCGCGGTCTACGTGGCCGGCTGCTTCGCAAGTGCGATGGCCGGGCAGGCCAGCGTGACGCGCGTGCTGTTCGCGATGGGACGCGATCAGGTGCTGCCGGAGCGCGTGTTCGGGCACCGGCATGCGCGGCTGCGCACGCCGGTGCGCGCCACGCTCGCGGTCGGCGCCGTGTCGCTGTCGGCGCTGTTCATCACGCTCGATCTCGCGTCCACCATGATCAGTTTCGGCGCGCTCGTCGCGTTCGCGGTCGTGAACCTGTGCGTGATGCGCTGCCATCTCGCGCGAGCGGAACACCGCCATCCCGCCGGCTGGATCACGTTCGGCCTGCTCCCCGCCATGGGCTTCGCGATGAATGTCTGGCTCTGGTCCGGCCTGTCGCGCCAGACCTTCTATGTCGGCGTCGGCTGGCTCGCGCTCGGGCTTTGCCAGCTCGCGTGGCTGACCCGCGGCTTTACGCGCCCCGCCCCGACGCTGACGATGCATTGAACGACGGGTTGCCGAACCCGCTTTGCAACCACACTGGAGGCAGCATGAACAGTATCGACGTCAACTTCGAGGCGGATCTTCAGGCGCTGGGCAAGCGCCACCTGCTGATGCATTTCACGCACGCCGATGCCTACGGCGACCACCCGCTGACCCTATTCGAGCGCGGCGAAGGGTGCTGGCTCGTGGACCGGAACGGCCGACGCTACTTCGATGCGCTGGCTGGACTGTACTGCGTGCAGATCGGCTACAGCCACGGCGCGGAAATCGGCGACGCGGTCCGAGATCAGATGGTCCGGCTCCCGTTCGCGACCAACTGGGGCTACGGTCATGAGCCGGCGATCCGTCTCGCCCACGCGCTCGCGACGCTCGCGCCGGACGGTCTGAACCGCGTGTTCTTCACGTCGAGCGGATCCGAATCGAACGAAGCCGCGATCAAGCTGGTGCGCCAGTATCACCAGGCCCGTGGCGAACCGCAACGGCGCAAGTTCATCGCGCGCCGCGTCGCTTATCACGGGACCTCGTTCGGCGCGCTCGCGCTGAATGGAATGACGCACTTCCGCAAGCATTTCGAACCGCTGATGGCGGGGGTTCGGCACGTCGGCAATACCAAGCGCTACGGGCGCCCGGCCGCCGAGACGGAAGCGCAGTTTACGCGTCAGTTGCTCGACGAGATCGATTCGCTCATCGTTCAGGAAGGACCGGATACCGTCGCGGCGATCGTCGTCGAACCGCTGCAGAACGCGGGCGGCAGCCTGACGCCGCCGGACGGCTATGCCGAAGGCCTGCGCGCAATCTGCGACCGGCATGGCGTGCTGCTCGTCGCCGATGAAGTGATCTGCGGCTTCGGCCGGCTCGGCGAGTATTTCGGGTCGCGTCGCTATGGACTCAAGCCGGACCTGATGACGTTTGCAAAGGGCGTCGCTTCGGGCTATGTGCCACTCGGCGGCGTAATCGCGAGCGACAAGGTGATCGACACGGTTCTGACGGGACCACAGCGCATGTTCCTGCATGGCGCAACCTATGGCGGCCATCCGGTCGCCTGCGCCGCCGCGCTCGCGAACCTGGCGATCATGGAACGGGAAAGCGTGCTCGCGAACGTCCGCGAGAACACCGCATATTTCCGCCAGGCGCTCGAGGGTCTGCTCGCGCTGCCGTGCGTCGGCGACGTACGCGGCGACGGCTACCACCACTCGCTCGAACTCGTGACGGACAAGGAAGCGTGCCGCTGGACGGCACGCATGCCCGCCGCAACCTTCGTCTCGACGCTGCTCGCGCCCGCGATCCTCGACGCGGGGCTGCTGTGTCGCGCGGGCGTCGATCACGAAGGCACGCCGATCGTGCAATTCGCACCGCCGCTCGTGATGACGCGCGCGGAAATCGCGTGGCTGATCGCGACGATCCGCGATCTCCTTTCCGACACCTATGCACGCGCGACGCGCTGAGCGCGGCCTCGACGCACCCTATCGACTCAGGAGCATGCGATGCGAACCTCGCAACACACCTATATCGACGGCCAGTGGAGCGACCCGGCCGAGATGCGGACGATCGACGTCATCGACCCGAGCACCGCGCGACCGTACGCCCGGCTCGGGATCGGAGGGGCAGCCGACGTCGAGCGCGCGGTCGGCGCGGCGCGGCAGGCGTTCGACACATTCTCACGCGAACCGATCGAGACGCGTCTCGCCCTGCTGCAACGCGTACTCCACGTCTACCAACGCCGCTACGACGAGGTCGCACGAACCATCAGCCAGGAGATGGGCGCGCCGCTCGCGTTCGCGCGAGCGATGCAGGCCGCCGTCGGCACCGCACACCTCGAGCAGACGATTCACGCCTTGCGTTCGTACCGCTTCAGCACGTGGACGGACTCGCTACTGGTCTCGCGCGAGCCGATCGGTGTGTGCGCCTTGATCACGCCGTGGAACTGGCCGATCAACCAGATCGTGTGCAAGGTCGCGCCCGCGCTCGCCACAGGCTGCACCATGGTGCTCAAGCCGAGCGAGATCGCGCCATTCAGCGCGATCCTGTTTGCGGAAATTCTGCATGAGGCCGGCGTCCCGCCCGGCGTGTTCAATCTCGTGCACGGAGACGGCCCTGGGGTCGGTGCCGCCCTGTCGCGGCATCCGGACGTCGACATGGTGTCGTTTACGGGCTCGACCCGCGCGGGCATCGAAGTCGCCAAAGCCGCCGCCGATACGGTGAAGCGCGTTCACCAGGAGTTGGGCAGCAAGAGCCCGAATCTCATCCTGCCCGACGCCGACATCGAGGATGCCGTCACGCACGGCACGCGCAGTTGCTTCAGCAACAGCGGCCAATCGTGCAATGCGCCGACGCGCATGCTGGTGCACGTGGATCACCTCGGTCGTGCGGAACAGGCTGCGCGCGACGAGGTTGCCCGGATGGTCGTCGGCGACCCGCGCGCACCGGACACCACGCTTGGGCCGGTCGTCAGCCGCGCACAGTTCGAACGCGTCCAGCATTTCATCCAACTCGGGATCGACGAGGGCGCCACCCTGGTCGCGGGCGGTCCCGGGCGACCGTCCGGATTGAGCGAGGGATTTTACGTCCGCCCGACGGTGTTTTCCAACGTCACCCCAGACATGGGCATCGCGCGCGAGGAAATCTTCGGGCCGGTCCTGTCGATCATGACCTACCGATCCGAGGACGAGGCAGTCGCGCTTGCGAACGACTCGGTATACGGGCTCGCCGCCTACGTGCAATCGAAGGACGTCGAACACGCCCGCCGAATCGCGGCGCGGTTGCGCGTGGGGAACGTCCACATCAATTACCCGCCGTGGAACCCGGCAGCGCCGTTCGGCGGCTACAAGCGTTCGGGCAACGGGCGCGAATACGCCGAATTTGGTCTCGAGGCGTACCTGGAAACGAAAGCCACGACGGGGTATGCCTGAGCGACCGCCCCTCCATGGCAGCAGCGCTGCGCTGCATCGCCGCCTGCCGAGGGGGCCGAGCGCGAGTCACACGCCAACACGGCCTTGTCGATGCGCTGATGCCGCACGCGCGAAGCGCAGTCGTCCACGGTTATCGCGAGGTTTGATCCATGCAAGGTCGAAATTCGGCACCGGGCGTCGCATCGACCGCGACGCCGCGAAGGACAAGCGCGTTCCAGCAGAGCGATGCGGCTTCCCCGCACCCGGCGGCACGCGACGACATCCCCCCGCGGACGTGTTCCCACGCGATCGGTAGCAGGGAGGTCGACACGCGATGAAGCTGCTGATTGCCCGGATGAACCACGAGACGAATACGTTCTCGCCCGTACCGACGCCGCTCGCGGCGTTCGGTCGCGACGGTCCCGATTGGGGTGACGATGCATATCGCGCGAACCACGGCATGCGCACGGCGATGGCCGCCTTCCTCGACATGGCTGCCCGCGAGGGCGCCGACGTCGTGACCCCCGTGTCGGCTGCCGCGAACCCGAGCGGCCCGGTCGCAGCCGACGCGTATGCGGCCATCTGCGACGCGATCGTTGCCGCCGCGCCCGGCTGCGACGCCGTGCTGCTCGACCTGCACGGCGCGATGGTCGCCGAACACAGTGTGGACGGCGAGGGCGACTTGCTCGCACGCGTGCGCGCCGCCCTGCCCGATGCGCCGATTGCGGTTGCGCTGGACCTGCATGCGAACGTGACACAAAAAATGATCGACCACGCGGATGTGATCGTCAGCTTCAAGACCTACCCCCACGTCGATATGTACGAGACGGGCGAGCACGCGGCGCGCGTGCTGTTCAGGCAACTGTCCGGTCACGCACGGCCCGTGCTCGCTTGGCGCCAGCCGCCGCTCATGACGTCGACCCTGCGCAGCGCGACCGCCGAAGGCGCGATGCGGCGCGCGGTGAACGCCGCGCGCGCAGCCGAGGCCGATGGAATGCTCGCGGTATCGGTATTGCCGGGCTTCTCGCTGGCTGATATTCCCGCGCCATGCCTCAGCGTCGTCGTGGTCGGCGACGGCGACCGCGCGGCGGCCGACGCGCACGCCGAACGTATCGCGCGACAGATCTGGCAAGCGCGCGACGATTTCGTGTATCGCAGCGCCCCGCTCGCGGCCTCCGTCGCACAAGCCGCCGCGCTGGCGCGCGGTGCGAAGCGGCCTGTGCTGATGCTCGATCACGGCGACAACTGCATGTCTGGCGGTCCGTGCGACACCATGGACGTTATCGAGACGGCGCTTGCGCAGGGACTCGACGGTATCGTCAGCGGACCGATATGCGATCCGGATGCGGTGGCTCGAATGATCGCGGCGGGCGTCGGCGCGACCGTGACGCTGGCCATCGGCAATCGACTGCCGTCGCACGATGGCCTGCAGCGTCAGCCGTTTCGCGCGACCGGCATCGTGCGCGCCATCACCGACGGCGAATACGTGATCCAGGGGCCGACCTATACAGGGCAACGTGCCTGCATGGGACGTACCGCCGTGCTCGATACCGGGTCGGCCCTGTTCGTCGTCAGCGAACGCACACAGGAGCCCTGGGATCTCGGTGTATTCGAGAGCGTCGGCATCGATCCCCGGCGCGCACGATTCCTGTTGCTGAAATCGAGGATGTATTGCCGGCCCGTTTTCGAGCCGATCTCGGCCGCGCTCGTCGAGTGCGACAGCCGCGGCGTCACGGGATCAGACTACGGCCTGTTCCGCTACGTGCGGCTCGTCCGCCCCGTCTATCCGCTCGACAACCTCGACTGGTGACATCGCAACGCGCCACGCGCGGCCGGACAGCGGACGATCGCATGACGGCTATGCCCGCGCCGGCCCGTCGCTCAACCGCTCACCAACCCCGCCGGCGGCGCCGCGCCCGCAACCTGAACCGGCTTCGGCAGCAGCCCCGTCCGATAGAACACATCGGACAGCTGCTGCTGGTAGGCGAGCGCCGCCGGCGTGATCGGCTCGATGCCGAAACGCGTGCGCTGGAACGCCAGCGCGACCGTCGGCTCCGGAATACCCCACAGCTTCGCGAATTCGGCGGCGGCCGGCCCGCGATTCGCGTCGAGCCAGCGTTCGAGCGCGGCCACTTCGCCGAGCGTCGTGCGCAGCACCTCCGCGTGGCCGGTCGCGTACGACCGTGACGTGAAGTAATAGACGCGATTCTCGACGAGGCCCGTGCCGTCGGCGATGATCCTCGCGCCGAACGATTGCTGGACCGCCGCGAGAAACGGATCCCAGATGATCCACGCATCGACCGCGCCGCGCTCGAATGCCGCACGCGCATCAACGGGCGAGAGCCATACCGGCGTGACGTCCGTGTAGCCGAGCCCCGCCGCCTGCAACAGGCGCACCAGCAGGAAATGCGTGTTCGAGCCTTTGGTCAGCGCGATGCGCTTGCCGCGCAGTCCCGCGAAGGTCTTGACGGTCGAGGTCTTCGGCACGACCACCGCCTCGGACGAAGGGCGCGCCACGCCTTGCGCGCCATAGACGAGCGGCGCGCCCGCCGCCAACGCGAAAATCGGCGGCGCCTCGCCCACGTCGCCGAAATCGATGGCCCCGGCATTCAGCGCCTCCAGTTGCGGCGGCCCCGAGGGAAACTCGGTCCACGTCACCTTCGCGCCGAGCGGCGCGAGCTTGCGCTCCAGGGTGCCGCGCGCCTTCAGCAGGCTGAGCGGCCCTTTCTGGTAGCCGATGCGCAGCGTATGCGGATCGGTCGTCGCGTGCGCAGTCCCGGCCGCGACCGCGGCGCTCCAGGCGAGACCCGCGCCCACGAAGCGGCGTCGCTTCATCGAAATCGTATCCGTCATGTCGTTCCAGTCCTCATGGCATGCCGGGGCGCGACGGCTGACGGCCCCTTGTTCTCCCGCGGCGCAATGCCAAGGCGCGAATGGGATTCACGCATCTCGCGCGCGACGCACGGGTGTCCGGACGATTCTATGGGGCGTGGTCCGTCAATCGAACCAACGATGCACGATATTCAAAGCAGGAACAGGCATAACCCGCGCAAAGGCGCGCCGCCGCCGCTCATGCAGCGCGAAGCGCACGCGCCGTCGACGGCGCGCATCCAATGGTCGGGAACGCTTAGGACTGGCTGCCCGAACCCAATGCCGCCTCGTCGGCGGCCAGCAGTTGCGGGACGAATTCCCTCAGGAAATCGATGAAGGTGCGGATCTTCGCATCGAGGTACTGGCGCGACGGATACAAGGTATACACCGTCAACTGCTGCAGGCGATAGTCGGGCAGCACACGCACCAGCGCGCCGCTGCGCAGGGCGGGCAGCGCGGTCGACATCGGCAGCGAGCCGATGCCGATGCCTTCGCGCAGCGCGGCGCCGAGCGCGTCCGCGACGTTGACCTGGAAATCCGCCGACGGCAGCGCCAGGGTTTCGCGGCCGTTGGGTCCGTCCAGATGCCAGCGATCGGGCGGGAACACCGGTGTGACGATCTGCAGGCACACGTGATCGGCCAGATCGGTCACGCTTTGCGGTACGCCGCGCGCGCGCAGATACTCGGGCGACGCGCACAGCACGCTGTGCACGGTGCCGAGCCGCTGCGACACGAGCCCCGAATCGGGCAGTTCATTCGCGCTCAACTGCAGCGACACGTCGTAGCCCTCGTCGAGCAGATCGGGAAAATGCTGCGACAACGTCAGCTCGACCATCACGCTCGGGTGGAGCGTCCGATAGCGCACGATCGCGGGCACCACGTAGGCCTGCCCGAAGCTCGTCGTCGCATGCACGCGCAGCCGGCCGGACGGGCTCGCCTGCGCATCGGCCGCCTCCGACTCGGCTTCGTCGATATACCCAAGAATCTGCACGCAGCGTTCGAGATAGCGCTGGCCCGCCTGGGTCAGCGCCACCCGGCGCGTGCTGCGATTGAGCAGGCGCGTGCGCAGGTGCGTCTCCAGCTGCGCCACCGAGCGCGACGCAAAGGCGGTCGTGATGTCCAGCCGTTGGGCGGCATGCGTGAAGCTGCCCTCCTCGGCGACGCGGACAAAAATGCGCATCATCTGTAGCGTATCCATCGCCCCCCTTCCCGCGAATGACATCGCGCCGCGCGGCGGCACGGCTCGCGGCGGCATCCGGTTCGTCGCGGCGCATCGCGCGCGACCCACGCAGTCGGCATGCGCCGATTTCCGTCACCGCACGGCACGCGCGGCGACGTTCCGACGCGAATTTTGCGGAACGGTACAGGACGTTAAATGCCGTGTCCAGATCGCGATCGAGGGCGTGCGAGGCCGTCGCATCCGCGCGTCACCGCGGACAGGCGCACGCCCTGCCATCGGGGCTCGCCGGTGCACACAGGGAAAATACGGATCGCGACGACGAGGCCGACCCGCTAGCCAACGCGCCCGCCGGCGAGGCCCCGCATCCGGACGACGACGCCCGGGCGATTCGCGACGGACCTGCGTCGCTCGGGCCTCACCGGCCCGCAGCGCTTAACCGCGCCCCTGCGAAGCCGTTGCGGGAGGCGGGGCGCTCATGGGAAAGAGAACGGTGACGCTCAAGCCGGTTTGCTTCGCCGGGTCCGCGAAATCAAGGCGGATCTCCGCGCCGACGCGATCGACAATCGTCTGGACGATGGAGAGCCCCAAACCCGATCCCATCTGTTCACTGCCCAGTGTGCGGTAGAACGGATCGAAAACCCGGGCCCGCTCGGCTGACGGGATGCCCGGCCCGTTGTCCGTGACGCGCACTTCGACCTTCCCGTCCAACGCCCCCACGGAAAGATCGACCCGCCCGCCTTCCGGCGTGTAGCGAATGGCGTTGTCGATCAAGTTCTTGACCACGGCGATCAGGTCCAGCTCGCTGACCCACACTTCGTCGTCCTGCGTGCCTTCGACGCCGATGTCGATGCGCCTGGCCTCGGCCAGCGGCATGAGGTCCTCCAGCACACGGCGGTAGACGCCTTGGACAGATACCGGCGATTCCGGCGCGTCGGCAGCCGACTGCGCCCTGGCCAAGGTCAGGAGTTGATCCAGCAGGTTTCGGCCACGCTCGATCCCTTGGCGCAGCGCCGTCAACCGTTCGCGCGCCGGACCGGACATCTCCGTTTGCGCCAGCCGTTCCGCCTGCAGCGAAAGCGCCGTCAACGGCGAGCGCAGCTCGTGCGCCGCGTCCGCCACGAAACGGCGCTGAGACGTCATGGACTGGCCGACGCGGGCGAGCAGGCGATTGATCGCCACGGCGAAAGGCCGCACCTCGACCGGAAGATGCCGATCTGCGACGGGGTGCAGTTCCTGCTCGGCGCGCTGGTCGATTTCCCTGGAGAGGGCGGCGATGGGCCGAAACATCTTGCGCACCAGATCGGCGACGATCAGCAGCAACACCGGCACGAGCACCAGGAAAGGCATCACCGTGCGCAGCGCGCCCTCGCGGGCGATTTCATTGCGGAAGCCCGCCTCCTGCGCCACGGCGATGCGTTCGCCGGCGGCCGTGGTCTTCACCAGGACGCGGAATGTCTCGCCGCCGACCTCCAGCGTCTGCAATCCGTCGGACAGCGTGGCGGGCAGCGGCAGGATGCCTCCCGAATCCACGTCGACCGGCGAGGGTTGGGCCCCGCCCAGGCGCTGAACGATCACGCGCGATTCCTCATCGGCATCCGCGAGACGCCCCCCGCTCGGCGAAGGCGTCGGCGACAAACGCTGCTGATCCATGAGCTGCGCCACCTGGCGCAGAACGTCATCCTGCAGCTCGTGCGCCTCGTCGAAGGCAGACAGGAACGAGAATGCGCCCGCGACGATGGCCATCACGAGAATCGCCAGCGACAGGGTAACGGACAGCTTGAGTTGAACCGACTCGTTCAAGCGTCTTTTGAAACCATCCATCCCAGCCCCCTGACGTTCTTGATGACCGCGCTGCCGAGCTTGCGCCGCAGCGCATGGATCAGGAACTCGACGGCATTGCTTTCGACTTCTTCCCCCCAGCTGTAGATGCGATCCTCCAGTTCGCTGCGCGAGAGAATGGCGCCCGGCCGAACCAGCAAGGCCCGCAGCAGTGAAAACTCGCGGTTGGACAGTTGTACCGGGGATCCGCCGTCGACGCTGGCCTCCTTGGTGACCGGATCGAGCGACACCACGCCGTTGCCGAGGACGGGCGCGGCCTTGCCGCCCCTGCGCCGCAGGACGGCGCGCATCCGGGCCAGCAGCGCCGCCATCTGGAAGGGCTTGGCGACATAGTCGTCGGCCCCGCCGTCCAGGCCGCGGAGCAGATCATCGAGGCCATCGCGCGCCGTGATGATGAGGAGGGGAACCGGATCGTCCCTGGCGCGGAGGCTCGCGAGCACGTCCAGCCCGTCTTTGCCGGGCAAGCCCAGGTCGAGCAGCACCAGGTCATAGTGCTGGCAGCCCAATGTCGTGAGCGCAGTCCGTCCGTTCTTGACCCAGTCCACCGCGTAGGACGCATCCTTCAACGCACCCTGGATCGCGTCCCCGATCATGGGATCGTCTTCGACGAGCAATACCCGCATTCCCACTCCCTTCAATCGTCGGTCAATGTGTCGTCCTGGCTGCGCGCTGCTTGAAGAACAGGATCGCCGTCAGCATGAAGGCGAACAACGCAGCCGACGCCGAATAACGGCTCAAGGCCAGACCGCCCGCGCTCGACGGTTTGTCCAGGAAGTCGCCGACCGCCGCGCCCAGCGGGCGGGTCAGAATGAACGCCGCCCAGAACAGCAGCGTACGGGACACGCCGGTCCGGTAGTAGGCGGCCGCGACCAGGGCGAGCAAGCCGCTGAACACGGCGGCCGCGCCCGTGTAGCCCAGGCCCGCCGTATCGGCGGTCCAGTCGCCCAGCGCCGTGCCCAGCGTCTGGGAGAACACGATGGTCAGCCAGTAGAAGGCTTCCGCCTTGGGCGAGTGGGTGGTGCTCGCGGACACGGAACCGAGGGTGCGATGCCAGACCAGGAGCGAGCCGAGCAGCAAGGCCAGCAGCAGGCTCGAACCGCCAGCGTACCCGATTCCCAGCGAGCGATCCGCAAAATCGGCCAGCGTCGTGCCGACGGTGGTCGTCGCGATGATGGCGGCCCAGTACAGCAATGGATGGAACCTTTTGGCCTTGACCTGCGCGACGACGACGACCAGGAAGATCGCCGCGAAGATGCCGGTGGCGACCAGATAGCCGAGATGCATGGACATCGAAACGGCATCGCCGCCGGTTTCGCCGAGCGTGGTGGCCGCGATCTTGATCAGCCAGAATCCCAGCGTGGTCTCGGGGACCTTGACCAGCGCGTGTTCAGTAGACGTTTTCATCGGGTGCGCTCGCGGGTCAGGCCTTGCCTTGGAAGGCGTCGAAGGTCTTCAGCAAATTGGCCATCGCCGCCTTGCAGTCGGCCTGGCCCGGCGCGGGGGGGGGCAGGGCCGACCAAAACC
>NZ_JBXAPG010000011.1:76628-115756 GCF_058803765.1 Burkholderia sp. GW821-FHT14F03 | reverse complement strand
TGTGTCTGCCGTGTCGTTGGTGCGGTAGCCCCCCCCAACGCCCGGTCGATGGCCTTGTCGAGCACATGCCAATCGTCGGCCGCCCGCGGTTTCAAACCCGCCTCGGCTGAATCCCAGGAGACTTCCAGATCCTTGATGCGGGTCCTGGCCGCGGGCAGATCGCCCTTGTCCACGATGACGGCCACGTCGGCGGCAATGCCGCGGAACGCCGACAGGTCGCCGAGCCTGGAGGCCGCCGCCACGGCCTGCGGAGCCGCGTTGGCGTGCGCGGCGTCAGCGGGCCCGACGCTCGCGCGCTCCGGGTCGGCGGATTTGGAACATCCGGCCGCCACGGCCAGAAGCAAGATGGCCGACACGGCGGCGGCGGGTCGGACAATCGCGTATCGATTGAACATGTGTTCTCCTTGAGAAGTGGAAAGACGGTTATTCGGCGGTTCGGGCGGATCGGTTCGTCCTCATCCCGAACTGAGCCGCCGCCACCGCCGTGAGGATCACCCCGAGGAACAGGGCGCTGGTCCACATGGCCCCCATGCCGAGGCCGCCGTAGGTCCTGGCCTGCGTCAGCCAGTCGCCCAGCGCGGCGCCGAACGGGCGGGTCAGGATGTAGCCGATCCAGAACGTGAGCACGGCGTTGCCACCCATGCGCCAGGCGACGCAGGTCGCGCCGATCGACGCACCGAAGACGAACGCGCCCCGGATAAAGCCCAGGCCCAGCGCCTCGGTCGCCAGATCGCCGGCGGCCGTGCCCAGCGCGAACGTGCACAGGACGGCCGACCAGTAAAACAGCTCGCGTCTGCGCGTCACGATGTCATGGATGGACAGCGTGCGTTCGACCCGATGCCAGGCGAAGAAGATCGCGGCGAGCCCCGCCGCGAAAACGGACGTACTGGCGTACAGGCTGACTCCCAGGCCGTCGGTCAGCCAGTCGGTGATCTGCGTGCCGACCACGCTGACCAGCACGACCGTCAGCCAGTAAATCCAGGGGGTGTAGCGGCGGACGCGCAACTGCGCGATCAAGGTGGCCGCGAGCAGGCCGGCCATGACCGCGCGGGTCATTCCCTGACCCCAGCCGGCATTGACCGCCAGGAAGTCGGCGCCCGTTTCGCCCACGGTGGTGGACATGATCTTGACGATCCAGAACGCAAGCGTGACGTCGGGAACCTTGTTGAGCCAGTCGCGTGTGTTGGGTGCGGGCCGTGTGTTCATGCTGTAGTCATACCGATGCGAAGGGGATGACCGTCAGTCTGCCCAGGCAAACTTAGCCTGGACATAGGCCCACCCGCGCCTCCATCCCGGCGCGGCCACGCAACCCGGGGATGCAGGTCGCGAGCCGGAGGATCGGTCAGCGCCTGAACCGGATCCCGAGCGCGCCCCGTGAAAACGCAGCGCCCCGCCGCTCGGCTCCGCATTCCTGAATAATTCCGCCGAATATCCACCTTGGCAATTCACAGGAAGGCTAATTTTCTTATTTTAATTTCACCGCAAAATCACCCACCATAAATCGACCTAATATCTTCATGGGCGGACCGCGCTCAGGAGACGAAAACGCCGCTCCGCCCTCGCCGCGCGCATACCAACGATGTTCTTCCCTTATCCGCTTTTCATCATCG
This sequence comes from Burkholderia sp. GW821-FHT14F03, assembly GCF_058803765.1. NCBI lineage: Bacteria > Pseudomonadati > Pseudomonadota > Betaproteobacteria > Burkholderiales > Burkholderiaceae > Burkholderia > Burkholderia sp. GW821-FHT14F03. The sequence goes on along the minus strand of NZ_JBXAPG010000011.1, from coordinate 114,146 downwards.
AATCGATTCGTTATTAACGCTTCCGTTATCAGAATTCAATTCAACTTGACCGGAGCTTGCGATGAATGAGGATGCTCAAGGAGACCACGCGCCGAGGCGCGCCTTTCTGACCGATCTCGCGCGACTCGCCGCGGCCGGCGTCATCGGCGGATGGACACCGCTCGCCCACTCGGCCCGCACGCAACCCGCCTCGTCCGCGCCGCCGAACTTCCCGCCCGACATCGCGCTGTACCAGCAGGCGTTCCAGAACTGGAGCGGCGAAATCACGATCCCGGACGTCTGGACCGCCGCGCCGCGCAGCCCCGCCGAGGTGGTGGAGGTCGCCAACTGGGCCTACGCCAACGGCTACCGGATCCGACCGCGCGGCCACCTGCACAACTGGTCGCCGCTGACGCTCGCCGCGGACGTCGCGCCCGCGCAAGTCGTGCTGCTCGACACGACCCGCGCGCTCACCGCGGTCTCGATCGACACCTCGACGCAGCCGGCCCGCGTCACCGCTCAGACCGGCATCTCGCTCGAAGCGCTGCTCGCCGTGCTCGAGCCGTATGGGCTCGGCATCGTCGCCGTACCCGCCCCCGGCGACATCACGCTCGGCGGCGCCCTGGCGATCGACGCGCACGGCACCGCCGTGCCGGCCGGCGGCGAACACCCCGCGCCGGGCCAGGCCTATGGCTCGCTCAGCAATCTCGTGCAGAAGCTGACCGCGGTGGTGTTCGATCCCGGCTCGCAGCGCTATGCCCTGCGCACGTTCGAGCGCGGCGATCCGGACTGCGGCCCCTTCCTCGCGCATCTCGGCCGCGCCTTCGTCGTGGAGGCCACGCTCGTCGTCGGGCCGAACCAGCGCCTGCGCTGCCAGAGCCATATCAATATCGCGGTGTCCGAACTGTTCGGCGCGCCGGATGCGGCCGGCCGCAGCATGGCCTCGTTCCTCGATCAGGCAGGCCGCGTGGAAGCGATCTGGTATCCGTTCACGATATTTCCGTGGCTCAAGGTCTGGAGCGTGTCGCCCAACCGGCCGCTGCTGTCGCGCGCGGTCACCCAGCCGTACAACTATCCGTTCTCCGATTCGATCCCGCCCGAGCTGGCCAACCTGATCGCGCGCATCGTCATCGCCGGCGAAGGCGTGCTGACGCCGCTGTTCGGCCAGACTCAGCTCGCGGTCACGGCGGCCGGACTGTTCGCGACCGCGAGCGCCGACCTCTGGGGCTGGTCGCGCACCGTGCTGCAATACGTCCGACCGACGACGCTGCGCGTCACCGCGAACGGCTACGCCGTGCTGGTGCGGCGCGCCGACGTGCAACGCGCGATCCACGAGTTCGTGCAGTTCTACCAGGGCCGGGTCGACGCCTGCCGCGCACGCGGCGCCTATCCCATGAACGGCCCCGTCGAGATCCGCGTGACCGGCCTCGATCAGCCGGCCGACGGCGGCGCAACCGTCCCCCCGCTGTCGGCGCTCAAGCCGCGCCCCGATCATCCCGAGTGGGACACCGCCGTCTGGTTCGACATCCTCACGTTGCCCGGCACACCGGGCGCGAACCGCTTCTATCGTGAGATCGAGCAATGGATGCTGGCCAACTACGCCGGGACCTACGCGACCGTGCGCCCCGAGTGGTCGAAAGGCTGGGCCTACACCGATACCGGCGCGTGGCGGGACGACGCGATGCTGACGACGACGATTCCCAACCTGTATCGCGAGGGCCAGCCCGCCGCCGCCGGCTGGGACGCCGCTCGCGCGACGCTCGATCGCTACGACCCCGGGCGGATCTTCGCGTCGCCGCTGCTGGACCGGCTGCTGCCCTGAGACGCGCGTCGCAAGGCGAGCGGCCCGGGCGCGGCTCGCGCGAACCCGCGCAAGCCGCGCCGGGCCGGCTCAGAGCGACGCGTCGTCGAGCTTCTTGAGCGCGCGCGACAAGGCACCGCGTTCGACTGCATCGAGGCCCGCCATCAGTTGCGTGTCCCATTGCGACACGACCTGCAGCGCCTGGGTGAACGCGACGCACGATGCGGGACGCCGCCGGATATAGACGGCCCGCTTGTCGTCGGGATCCGGCAATCGTTCGACCCAGCCGCGCTCGACGAGCCGGTCGATGGTGCGGCCCAGTGCGGTTCGATCGGTCTGCGAATGTTCGATGATGACGCTCATCGGCACGTCCTGCGCGAAGCTGTGAATGATCCGCAGCACCCGCCATTCCGGCAGCGTGAGGCCGATGCGGCCCAGCTCCGTCGTGAGACGCCTGTCTCGATTGCGCACGATGTTTGTCATCGAATAGATTTCACCGGACGGCAATCCAAGCGCCTTCTCCCTGCTCATTTGTTCTCCCGTCGCAAATCCGTATGTCTTGGCGGCCTGCGAACGCCGCAGGCCCTATTCTTGTTCAATCAACCGCTCCGCGTCCAGTTTCCTCAACCATCACGTAGACCTATCGAGCCTCCGCGAAACCGTAGCGCGCCCAGTTCTCCAACACCTTGCGCTGAAGCGCGTCCGGATACGCATGCCGGAACGAGGCGATTCCCGCGCGCATCTCGCCGCGAAACTGCTCCGGATACAGGCAATTGACGACGAGCTTGCCGCCCGAGCCGGCCGCGCGATCGTCCGTCGTCAGATACGGGACCATCGGAAAGCCGCGCTGCCCCGGGAATGCGAAGTGATCGTGCTCGGGGTGCGCGCGCGTCGCGAGCGCCCAGACCACCTGGTTGAGGTCGGTGACGTCGACGTCGTTGCCCACCAGGATGAACTTCGGAATCAGGTAACCGGGATGCGAGTCGAACAACACCTCGGCCACGCGCTCGACGAGCGCGCGCGCCGTCGTGTTCAACGCGGCGAGCCGCGCGACGTCGACCGACAGCACGGCCCAGCAGCTCGCGGCCTCGTAGGAACACCACGCCATGTCGATCGGCAGGCCGGCTGCCTGCAACAACTCGAGCAGTTGCGCGGAGATCATGGTTCCCCAGATCGTGTGGTTTTCCTCGGGCGGCGTGCCCGCCACGCACACGGGCAGGATCGGCGCATCGCGGAAGGTCACCGCGCGCACGTGAAACACGGGCTGCGCGCGCCCTTCGCGATGCTGGTAGCCGTGGTACTCGCCCATCGGCCCTTCGAGCGCGGTCTCGGTCAGGCTGACCTCGCCTTCCAGCACGATCTCCGCCTGCGCGGGCACCCACAGATCGACGCGCTCCGCGCGCACGACTTCGAGCGCCGCGCCCAGCAGCGCCCCGGCATATCCGGGCTCGCTGACGCCGGCGGGCAGCGGCATGCCGGCCGCGGCCACCGCGGCGGGCGGCGCGCCAAGCGCCATCGCCCACGGCATAGGCTTGCCCTCGCGACGCCACATCTCGCGGATCATGCCGATGTGCTGGGTCGGAATCGCCGGCCCCGCCAGCGTGTTGCGATCCACCAGCATGAGCCGGCCGATGCCCCAGCTGTCCCACGCACCGTCGGGAGAACGCACGATATGGAAGCCGTAGGTGCCGAAGTAACGGCCGCCATCCGCTTCGTGCAGCAGCGGAACCGGGAAGCGCGTCAGATCGACCGCCTCGTCGCGCCAGACGTTCTGCTTCACGGGGCCGCTCGCCACCCGGCGCGGCGCGATGGGCGCGGCCGCCATCGCGCGCCGGATCGTCGCGATGATCTCGCGCGGGCCGCTCGTCTCCGGCAGACCGAGATGCAGCGCCAGCCGGCCGTATTCCCGCCCCGGCGTCGCCCGCATGCCGGCGGGCGCGCCCAGGATCCGCGCCCCCGGCACGCCGCTCGCAAGGCGCGTGAACAGCGGGGCGGGCAGGCGCGCCTCATAGACGCGGCGCGTGATCGCCGCCAGTTCGAGCGCGGTGTCGACTTCGACGTCGATATCGACGAGATCCCGCCTGCGGCGCAGCTCGTCGAGGAACGCGCGCAGGTCCAGCGCGCAGTGAAGCAGGCTCATGAACGTCTCCAGGTTGAGGGGGCGCAGCGTCGCCGATGCATGGCGCGTCGGTGATCGTGCGGTGGCGCGCCGCGCGGCGCGGATCGACCCGCGCCCGGCGCGCAGAAGCGACCGGCCGCTGCGGCGTCGATCACCTCGTCGGCTTGCATTTATTGCATGCATGTGCACACATCATATTGATGGTCGGCGCGATCGGCAAGCGGGCAGATCGTCCTCAGGCCGGGCCACCCCCGCGGCATGTCCCGCGCCGCCGCTGAGATCCCCATTCGCAGCAGGTACGCTGCCCTAGCACACCCATAAATTCATTCAACTTCAAAACCGCAAATAAATTATTATAAAAATTGATAAATCTTATTTTAACAAAATCGCAAATAATCAATAATACAATTCCCATAAATTCACCGATTAATCCGAAATTCTTATCAATCTGCGCGCACAGATATTCCAAAAAAACAGGACAAAAGATCGTGGTGGATTGAATTTCCCATTCCCTTGCTAAAATTCAACCTCATTGGTTGTTATTTGAGATTTTAGTGCCTTTCGATTCAATATTTCGTGCCAGTCTATTCAAAAAACAGTCTTCCTCATTGACTATTCTTAGAATTTAACATGACGATTTTTATCGAAACAAATAAGCCTTCCGTATCACAATAATCAGCCGCATTTGGCGAATCGTATCAGGATTTTTTTACCGATCTCAAAAGCCGCTTTCCCGATGCATCCCACTATCTGAATCACGATGCGCTCGGTCCGAGGGACCTCGAAGCGTCCCATGCGGACCTGCGCAAGATCGAATCCGGCGGCTTCTCGCACGAGAACGTCGGCGGACACTACGGCCGCCAGCAATTGAGCGCCGGCAAGGCGCTCTCGCGCAGCCAGGGCTATCTCGCGCTCGATCGCCTGCAACGGATCATCGAGCAGGAGCGCCTGTCCGTCGGCACGCTCGGCAACCTGCTGTCGCCCTACTTCCGGATCACCGCCGCGGAAGCCGAGGCCGTGCGCCGCGACGCCGCGAACGACATCGATGCGGCCTGGATCGAGCCGGCCCTGGCTCGCCCTGCTCGCGTGGATGCCCGAGACCCACGCGCCGCAGCCGCGGCGGCGCACGCCGGCGTCCTACTTCGGCCCGTACGTCGAGCTCGCGGGGGATTTCCGCTTCATGGCCTACAGCCTGTCGTCGACGCTCGTGTTCGTGTTCACGATCGGCTATTACGCGACCTCGCCGCTCGCCTTCCACACGCTCGGCTATTCGCCCGTCCAGACTCGCGTACTCGGCCGCCATCCTGGCCGGCTCGCGGGCGATGGGCAGCGTCCTGGTCAAGCTGCCGTTCGCGCGGCGCGACCTCGGCACGATCGTCTATTACGTGGTGGTCTGCATGCTGTTCCGCTGCGTCGACGTCGACGGCAGCGGCTGGCGCATCGCCATGTTCTCGTTCCTGATCTGCTGCGGCTGCGGCTGCGGCGTGGCCGCGCCGCTCGTGCTCGTGCTCGTGCTCGTGCTCGTGCTCGTGCTCGTGCTCGTGCTCGTGCTCGTGCTCGTGCTCGTGCTCGCGCTGAGCATGGGCGAGGTCGAGAAGAACCGCGGCGCGGCCAGCGCGCTGCAAGGGACGATCAAGATGTTCTTCACCGGCATCTTCATGATGCTGTTCCACCTGACCCAGGTGAAGAGCTTCGCCTCCCTGCTCGACATCTTCCTGGTCGTCGCGCTGCTGCTGGCCGGCGTCATGGGCTACGACAGGGTGCGCGCGCAACTGATCCGGCGCGGCCCGGTCAAGACGCCCTGAGCCCCCGCCTCGTCCGCCCGGCGGCGCCTTGCGCGCCGCCGGGCGGAGGGCGCGCGCGGGCTCAGTGGTAGCCCGCATCCCCCGAGCGCACCTTGCCGCGGAACACGTGGTATTGCATCGCGTTGTACACGAGGATGATCGGCAGCACGATCACCGTGCCGACCAGCGCGAACAACTGGCTCGCGGGGCTCGACGAGGCCTCCCAGATCGACAGCGAAGGCGGCACGATGTGCGGCCAGATGCTGATGATGAGGCCGCTGTAGCCGAGGAAGCTCAACGCGAGCGTCAGCAGGAACGGCATGGCCTCGTGCTCGCGCCGCACCGTGTGGAAGATGCCCCATACGCACGCGACCACCAGCACGGGCACCGGCAGGAACCAGGGCAGGTCGCCGCTGCCGAACCAGCGGTGCGCGACGGCGGGCAGCCCGAGCACGGTCCACAGGCTGACGATCGCCATCGCCCCGAGCAGCACGCTCACGAGCGGCTTCATCAGCATCCGCATCTTGCGCTGCAGGTCGCCGTCGGTCTTGAGGATCAGCCAGCCGCAGCCGAGCGTCGCATAGGTGACGAGCACCCCGAGCCCGCAGAACAGGCTGAACGGCGACAGCCAGTCGAACGGCTCGCCGGCGAAGCGGCCGTCGACGATCCGGATCCCCTGCAACAGCGAGCCGAGCACGATCCCCTGGCAGAACGCCGCGAGCGCCGAGCCGCCGATGAACGCGAGGTCCCACAGATGCCGGGTCCGGCTCGCCTTCGCGCGCAGCTCGAACGCCGCGCCGCGGAAGATCAGCCCCACCACCATCAAGATCAGCGGCAGGTAGTTGGCGGGCAGCAGCGTCGCATAGACCACCGGAAACGCACCGTACAGCGCCGCGCCGCCGAGCACGAGGAAGGTCTCGTTGCCGTCCCACACGGGGGCGACCGTGTTGATCATCACTTCGCGCTCGGCGGCTTCGCCGAAGAATGGAAACAGCAGCCCGATGCCGAGGTCGAAGCCGTCGAGCATCACGTAGATGAACACGCCGAGCCCGATGATCATGGCCCAGATGACGGGAAGGTCGAGATGCATGGCTTACTCCGCGTCGGTCGTACCCAGCCGCGCGGACAGCGCGCGGTTGCGCAGCCCCGGGTGAGGGTGGTGTTCGTGGAGGCCGGCCTGCGCCGCCGGCCCGCGTTTCATGAGCTGCATCATGTAGTAGACGCCGGTGCCGAAGACCAGGAAATACACGACCACGAAGATCAGCAGCGAGACCCCGACCTGCCGGGCGCTCAGCGGCGCGACCGAGTCGATGGTGCGCAGCACGCCGTACACGGTCCACGGCTGCCGCCCGACCTCGGTCGTGATCCAGCCGGCCAGCAACGCCACGAGCCCCGACGGCCCCATCGCCAGCACGAACCACTGGAAGGCGCGCGCCTCGTAGAGGCGGCCGCCCCGGCGCAGCAGCAGGCCGAGCAGCGCGACCAGCAGCATCAGCATGCCGAGGCCCGCCATGATGCGGAAGGTCCAGAACACGATCGGCGAGTATGGGCGATCCTCAGGCGGGAATTCCTTCAGGCCTCGGATCTCGCCGTCCCAGCTGTGCGTGAGGATCAGGCTGCCCAGGTGCGGCACCTGCAACGCGTAGCGCGTCGTCTCCGCCTGCATGTCGGGCAGGCCGACCAGATTCAGCGAGGTGCCGCCGTGTTCGGTCTCCCACAGGCCTTCGATCGCGGCGATCTTGGCCGGCTGGTAGGCGCGGGTATTGAGGCCGTGCGCATCGCCGACGGCGATCTGGATCGGCGTGAGCAGCAGCAGGATCCACAGCGCCATCGAGAAGCTGCGCTTGACGGGCTCGTCGCGCCGGCCGCGCAGCAGGTGCCACGCACCACATGCGGCGACGATGAAGCCCGCGACGATGAACGCAGCGATCGTCATGTGCGCGAGCCGATAGGGAAACGAAGGATTGAAAATGACCTTGAACCAGTCGACCGGCACGATGCGGCCATGCTCGATCGCGAAGCCCTGCGGCGTCTGCATGAAGCTGTTGGACGCGAGGATCCAGAAGGTCGAGATCAGCGTGCCGAGCGCGACCATCAGCGTCGCGAAGAAGTGCGCGCGCGGGCTGACGCGCTCCCAGCCGAACAGCATCACGCCGAGAAACCCCGCCTCGAGGAAGAATGCCGTCAGCACTTCGTAGGTCAGGAGCGGCCCGGTGATGTTGCCCGCCACCGAAGCGAAGCCGCTCCAGTTGGTGCCGAACTCGTAGGCCATCACGACGCCCGACACCACGCCCATGCCGAAGCCGATCGCGAAGATCTTCGACCAGAACTGGAACATCGCCTTGTACGCGGCGTCGCCCGTCGCGAGCCAGCGCCACTCCAGCACCGCCAGGAAGCTCGCCATGCCGATGCTGATGGCCGGGAACACGATATGGAACGACACCGTGAACGCGAACTGCAGCCGCGCGAGATGGAATGCGTCGAAGATTTCCATGGCTCTGTCGATCCTCCGGTTCGCGGCGCGCCTGACCGCCGTTGCGCGGCGTCGCCCGCCGACGCCATGCGGTCGAGCATGACGCGTACGGCAGTCCTGATCAATATCGGCTTACGACAATAAAGTAGTGCAAGTTTCGGCTTCTGGAAAACAGTATTGCGGCGCGGTCCGCCTCGCGCGCGCGGCGCGCCGCCCAGGCAAGCCGCGGCCGCGCCCCGGGCGCCCGTGCATTCGTCAGGATCGAAAAAAACCGCGCCGGGGCGCGGCGCGGGTCGGGTGCTGCCTCGGGCATGGGATGGCCGCGCGCGGCGGGCGAACCTCGCCCGCTCAGGATTCTTCTTCCGCCCAGGCCATGTCGTCGCGGGCCAGCAGCGCGGAGGACGCCGCCGGCCCGTAGGTGCCGGCGATATAGCTGCGCGGCTTGCCGCCCAGCGCCTGCCAGCCGTTCAGGATCGGCTCGACCCACGCCCACGCCGCCTCGAGTTCGTCGTAGCGCATGAAGTGCGTGAGGCGGCCGCGGATCACGTCGATCAGGAGGCGCTCGTAAGCCTCGGCGCGACGCCCGCTCAGCGCCTGCTGCAAATCCAGGTTGAGGCTCACGGGCAGCACGTGCAGCCCGCTGCCGGGCTCCTTCGCGAGCAAGTGCAACTGGATCGACTCTTCCGGCTGCAACTGGATGACCAGCCGGTTGCCCTGGCTGTACGCGCCGCGCGGAATGATCGAGAACGGCAGGTCGGCGAACTCGATCACGATCTCCGAGCGCCGGTCGCGCAGCCGCTTGCCCGTTCTCAGGAAGAACGGCACGTTGGCCCAGCGCCAGTTGTTGATCTGCGCGCGAATCGCCACGAACGTTTCCGTCGTGCTGTCGGCCGGCACGTCCGGCTCATCCAGGTAGCCGCGCACCGCCTCGCCGTCCACCGAACCCGCCGTGTACTGGCCGCGCACCGTGTCGCGCGCGATCGTCTCGACGGTCATCGGCCGCAGCGAACGCAGCACCTTGAGCTTCTCGTCGCGCACCGCGTCGGGATCGAGGGAAACGGGCGGCTCCATGGAGACGATGCACAGCAGTTGCAGCAGGTGATTCTGGATCATGTCGCGCAGCGCGCCCGTGTCGTCGTAGAAGCCCGCGCGGCTGCCGACGCCGACCGATTCCGCCACCGTGATCTGGACGCTGCGGATATACGGCGCCTGCCACAGCGGCCCGAAGATCGCGTTGCCGAAGCGCAGCACCATCAGGTTCTGGACGGTTTCCTTGCCCAGGTAGTGATCGATCCGATAGATCCGCTCCTCCGGGAAGTGACGTCCGATCGCCGCGTTGATCGCCTTCGCGGAGGCGAGGTCGTGCCCCAGCGGCTTCTCGAGCACGACCCGCGCGTGCTCGTCGACGAGCCCCTGCGCGGCCAGGCAATCGCCGATGGTGCTGAACAGGCTCGGCGCCGTCGCGAGGTAGAACACGCGCAGCGAACCGGGCCGCACGGCTTGCGCGAGGCTCGTGTATGCATCCACGTCGTTGATGTCGACGCACGCGTACTCGAAGCGCGCGAGAAAGCGCCCCCACGCCTCGGGCTCGAGCGCCTTGGCGTCGACGAACGGCCGCGAGCGCGTCTCGACGAAATCCAGGTACTGCTCGCGCGACCAGCGGCCGCGCCCGACCGCGATGATGCGCGTGGCGTCGGGCAGGCTGCCGTGCAGGTGCGCCATGTAGAGCGCGGGCAGCAGCTTGCGCGCGGACAGATCGCCCGCGCCGCCGAAAATGACCATGTCGAGCGGCAGCTCGGAAACCGGGAAGGAAGAGGCGGATGGGTTCATCGTTTGACGCAGGGAATCACGGGATTGACGAGCCGGACGGCCGGGCCTGTCCGACAGCATACCGTGCCTGCCGCGACCCTGCTGACGGCCTGCCGGACCGGGCCGACCTAGCCGCGAGTCGGCGTTGTTCGGCACAAACGCGTGTGCTAATGTGATCGCCGAATCAGAGATCGCGACACAAGGACCCGAGGGCATGACGCGCGCCGCCCGGCGCGGGCGTGGTCTTGGGCGTCTGAACATGCGCCACGCCGCTGCGGCGTGCGCCGATCATCGATGGCTCCCCGTGGGTACCGACCGAATCTTCGCCGCGCACGACGCGGCGCCCGACACGCCCCACGCCGCCGACCTCGGGCCGCAACCCGGGCCGCATTCCACTCGGCTGTCGCATCGTTGTCATATGCGCGCCGCGCCACGCACCCGCGGGCCGCACCGCGCCTCTCCCGCCCAGTCGGCGCGCGCCGCGCAACCCGCGCCCCCGTGCGCATCGAAGCGCGCGGAAAACCGTCCGGCGCCCGGCCCCTCATGACAGCGCCGCGCCCGCCAGCAAACCCGCCCGCCCCCACATCGCCTCGCCCGCGGCCTCTTCCGCGCAGCGGAGACCCCTTCATGACCCATGCCACGAAAGAACAGCCCACGATGCTCGCGGAGGAAACCGGCCTGCCCGGCGCGCGCAAATGGTGGGCCATGTCGACGCTGATCGTCGGCGGCGCGGTGGCGACGCTCGATACCGCGATCGCCAACACCGCCCTGCCGACCATCGCCGCCGACCTGCACGCGTCGCCCGACCTGTCGGTCTGGATCATCAACGCCTACCAGCTCGCGATGGTGGCGGCGCTGCTGCCGCTGGCCGCGCTCGGAGACCGGATCGGCCATCGCCGGATCTACTTCTTCGGTCTCGGGCTCTTCACCCTCGCCTCGCTCGCGAGCGGGTTCGCGTGGTCGCTGTCCACGCTCGTGATCGCGCGCATCCTCCAGGGCGTCGGCGCGGCCGGCATCCTCGGCGTCGGCAGCGCGCTCCTGCGCCTCATCTTCCCGCCGCACCAGATGGGCCGCGCGCAGGGGTTGAACGCCCTGACCGTCGCGGTGTTCTTCGCCGTCGGCCCGACCGTGACCTCGATCATCCTGTCGATCTCGACCTGGCCCTGGCTGTTCCTGATCAACGTGCCGCTCGGGCTCGTCGCGATGACGCTCGCGATCCGCACACTGCCATACAACCACGCCGCGGCCGCGCCGCGCCGGCCGTTCGACGTGATCGCCGCCGGCCTGCTCGCGACCATGCTGTCGCTCGTCATCTTCGGGCTCGGCGAGCTGTCGCATCACGCACCGCCCGCGCGCGTCGCCATCGAATTCGGCGTGGCCGCGCTGTGCTGCGCGCTGCTGCTGCGGCGCGAGCGCGCGGATCCCGCGCCGCTCCTCCCCGTCGACCTGTTCCGGCTGCCGCTGTTCTCGCTGTCGATGGCGACCTCGAGCCTGTCCTACGCCGCGCAGGGTCTCGCGTTCGTCGCGCTGCCCTTTCTCATGCAGACCAAGCTCGGCCGCACCGCCGTCGAGACCGGCCTGCTGTTCACCCCCTGGCCGATCCTGAGCGCCGTGACCGCACCGCTCGCCGGCTACCTGTCCGAGAAGCGCTCCGTCGCCCTGCTGTGCGGCACCGGGCTCGTGATCATGGGCGTGGGCCTCGCCTCGACCGCGCTGCTGCCGGCCAATGCGGGCGTCCTCGACATCGCCTGGCGGCTCGCGATCTGCGGCGCGGGCTTCGGCTTCTTCCAGTCGCCCAACCTCAAGGCGCTGAGCCTGAGCGCGCCCAAGGCCCGCATCGGCTCCGCGAGCGGCCTGATTCCGGCCGCGCGCCTGTTCGGCCAGGCACTCGGCGCGGCACTGGTCGCGGCCTGCTTCAGCCTTGGCGTCGAGCACGGTTCGGTGGTCGCGCTCTGGCTCGCCAGCGGGTTCGCCGCCGTCGCGAGCATGGTCAGCGTGCTGCGCTTGCGCGCGCCGGCCATCTCCCACGCCTGAACGCGCGCGGCGCACGCGGGCGCCGCCCGTCGGCCCGATCGCGGGCCACGGGCCGGCTCGTCGCCGACGGGCCGGCCGTTCTCCCCGCTACGCGGGCGGGTGGATTCGCGCGCGCCGGGTGCACCGATCCCATCCGCCCGTTGAATAGCGGCCGATCGATTTCAGTAAAAACCGCATCCTGCGCACCCGCTCCCCGGACAGAATTGCCGGACGGCCGGCGTCGCCGGCCGGGCCCGCGCGCCGAATCGACACGCACGCCACAAAACCGCATCCCACCTATACCTTCGGATATCTTTTTCTCGCCATCGAGACGGTTATTATTTTCCCGGCGCATCGATTTTATGAAACAGTCCGCGCCGCACGAGAATTAAATATTTTTTCGCAGAACCATTAAATAACAACGGCCCCGCGACGACTCCGCCGCGGTTTTCCGCTGATGCGTCACCGCCTGCCGCATGCCCCGTCGTTCCCAAACGTCAGGCTGCACCGCCATTGCGCGCACGACCAGCCGGACATATTCAACCTTCTCCGAGGGAGCTTCAGATGAACCGCGTACGAAACAGTGGCATCGCCCATCCTGCGCCGTTTTTTTCCGATACCGAGGGCCTGGAACGAAAAAAAGAAATCGACCGCTATCTCGACAAGAAAATGGAGGAATGGCGACAAACGGTCCCGTTCGCGTCGCACATGAAGGAAAAGAACATTCACATGGCGTACTACCGCCGCACGCTTATCGAGCACGTCTGGCGCATTCGCCTTTCGCGAGTCAGTCAAGCGAAAGCAATATATAAAATTGCTGAAATCTCGCCGTCCGCCGCGCAGGACTATGCGCACTACCAGGCCGACGAGATGCTGCACGACAAGCTCTATATCCACGATTGCGAGGCGGCCGGGATCTCGATGGAGGAAATCCTCAACACCGAACCCTATCTGTCCACGCGTCTGTTCGAGGGCTTCTTTTACTACACGCTCGAGCACGAGCACCCGATGGCGCCGGTGGTCTCGAACTACCTGGTCGAGTACACGCAGCAGAAGCTCCAGCCCGACATCGTGAAGAACCTGAAGTCGTCGCTCGGGCACGACCTCATCAAGGGCCAGGAAGCGCACCTGACGGTCGATACGCGCGACGACCACTCGATGGAGATGTGGAAGATCCTCAACCAGCTGATCCTGAGCGAGGAGGACTACCAGGCCGTCTTCAAGTACATCGACGACATCCAGTCGATCCTCGCGCTGTTCTTCCGCGAAATCCACGAAGACATGGTCGTGAGGCAATCGGACAAGGCCGCGGCCTGATCCCCGCTCCCCGCTCGGGCGGCCGCGACCGCGGCCGCCTCCTGCCGGAACCCCCACCTTGCTCGTCTGGCGGCTGGCACGCACGCGTTCGCATGCGCGCCGCGCCGCCGATCTCGAATCCAGACAATGGAGATGGTATGTATCTGCGCATCGAACCACTGAGCGAACTCGGCCGCGACATGAAGGTGCCCGCGTCCAAGCCCGAGACGCAGCGGGCCATCCTCGCGGCGACCCTGGCCGACGGCACCTCGATCATCCACAACGATCTGCGCTGCCTCGAAACGGACACCATGAAACGCGCCTGCCGCCAGCTGGGCGCCACGATCGTGGAGGACGGCGACGCGCTGCGCATCGACGGCACGGGCGGCCGCTTCGGCGACGACATGCTCGTCGTGGACGCGAAAGGCTCGGGCCTCGTGTTCCGCACGATGATGGCGCTGAGCAGCATGCGCGGCGTGCCGACGATCCTGACGGGCGACGCCACCTTGCGCCGGCGCGTGATGACGCCGCTGTTCGATGCGTTGCATACGCTCGGCGCCAGCTTCTCGTATCTCGCCGACGAAACGAAGGCGCCCGTGATCAACTGGGGCCGCACGCTGCAAGGCGGCAGCGTCACGATTCCGGGCGAGATCAGCTCGCAGTTCATCACCGCGGTGCTGATGGCCGCGCCGCTCGCGAAGCAGCCGATCACGCTGCGCGTCACGCCGCCCGTGCTGTCGCAGTCGTACATCGCGCAAACGCTCGACACGCTGCGCATGGCCGGCATCCGCGCCGAGGCCGGCGCGGACTTCACGTCGTATCGCGTCGCGCCGGGTCGCTACACGCGCTTTCAGACCCGCATCAATGCCGACTTCACCTCGCTGTCCTACCTGCTGATGGCGTGCGCGATCTTCCCGGGCGCCTATCGCCTGCACGGCCTCGACCCGGAAACGCTGCAGGGCGAGCAGCTGTTCATCGACATCGTGCAGGCGCTCGGCGTGAAGATCGCCTACCTGCCGGAGCGCGTGATGAGCGTCGACAGCACGGGCATCGACTTCGACGGCCAGTTCGCGTTCGACGTCAGCAACGGGCCGAACATCATCCCGACGCTGGTGGCGCTGAGCCTGTTCGTCACGGGCCGCTTCGCGATCACGGGCGGGTCGGTCACGCGCTTTCACAAGTCGTCGCGCATCGAGGCGATGGTCGAGGAAGCGCGCAAGCTCGGCGCGGACATCACGATCACGCGCGCGCCGGGCGGCCATGTCGACGGCTTCGTGACCCGCGGCCGCGCCCGCTACGAGGGCGGCGTCACGCTGTCGAGCCACGGCGATCACCGCAACTTCATGTCGCTGTTCGTCGCGGCCCTGCGCTGCGACAAACCCTGCAACCTCGACGGATACGAGGACATCGTGTGCTCGTTCCCCGACTTCATCGAGCAGTTCACCCGGCTCGGCGTGCGCAGCGCCGCGACCGAACGCCACTACGCGGAAGCCAACGACGAGTAACCATGTCCCACACGCCCCTCTCTTCCCGCCCGCCCTTCCCCCGGGCCCACAAGCTCACGGAGGCTTTCTTGACACACCTATGCTACGAAGAATTGCACGACGTGAAGGGCGCGGCGCCGTTTGGCCGTTATGCCTCGGGAGAGATCGCCGTCGCGCTGGCGACGCCCCTGCCCGACACGGACAGCGAGCGCCCGCTGGCGGAGGATGCGCGGCAGGCCGCGCTGAAGCTGTCGAATCGCCAGTTGCAGATCCTCATCTGCATCATCGAGGGTTGCCAGAACAAAGTCATCGCGAACCGTCTCGGCATTGAAATCGCGACCGTCAAGATGCACGTCGGCGTGCTGTTCAAGAAGCTCGGCGTCTCGAACCGCACCTCGGCGGCCGTGCGCGGCATGGACCTGATGCGCGACGTCGCGCGCGCGCACTCGCTGGGCTGACGCAGGATCGGTCGACGCCATCCCCCTGCGATGCGCGCGGGACTCCGGTCCCGCGCGCATTTTTTTCCGGCGTTCCGCCTCACGCGCTCGCGCCCGCGCCCGCCACCGCGGCGGCCACGGCGGGCATCACGCGTTCGTCGAAGATATCCGGCACGATCCGCGTCGGCCCGAGCGTGCGCGGATCGACGAGGCCCGCGATCGCATGGACGGCCGCCACCTTCATCGCATCGGTGAAGCGCCGCGCGCCGCTGTCGAGCACGCCCCGATACAGGCCCGGATAGGCGAGCCCGCCGTCGATCTGGTTCGGCAGATCGCTGCGTCCCGTCGCAACCAGCGCCCCGGTGCCCGCGAGCGCCGCGGGCAGGATCTCCGGATCCGGATTCGCGAGCGCGAACACGATCGGGTCGCGCGCCATCCGCCGCACGTCGTCGACGCTGATCACGCCGGGACCGGACACGCCGAGGAAGACATCCGCGCCGGCGATCACCTCGGCGAGCGAGCCGGTTTCCTGCCCGGCGTTGGTGTGCTGCGCGAACCAGGCCTTCGACGCGTTGAGATCGTCGCGCCCGCGATGCAGCGCGCCCGTCCGGTCGCAGGCGATCAGACGCCGCACCCCGAGCTTCAGGAACAGCTTCGCCGAGCCGGTGCCCGCCGCGCCCGCGCCGACCATCACCACCTTGATGTCCTCGATGCGCTTGTCCACCAGCTTCAACGCATTGAGCAGCGCGGCCCCCGCGGAAATCGCCGTGGCGTGCTGGTCGTCGTGCAGCACCGGAATGTCGAGCGCCGCCTGCAGGCGCGCCTCGATCTCGAAGCAGCGCGGCGCCGAGATGTCCTCGAGCATGATCGCGCCGAACGTCGGGGCGATGCGGCGCACCGTGTCGACGATGTCGTCGGGGTCGCTCGCGTCGAGACAGATCGGCACCGCGTCGAGATCGGCGAAGCGCCGGAAGATCAGCGACTTGCCCTCCATCACGGGCAGCGCCGCGAGCGGGCCCACGTTGCCGATGCCCGACACCGCCGAGCCGTCGGTCACGATCGCCACGGTGTGCTGGCGGATCGTGTAGCGCCAGACCAGTTCCGGGTCGCGGTGGATCGCCGCCGCGACGCGCGCGAACCCCGGGGTGTAGACGCGCGACAGGTCGTCGCGCGATTCGATGCGCACCTTGCTGACGATTCCCAGCTTGCCGCCGAGGTGGTCGGCGAAGGCGGGATGCGAAAGATCGTTCATCGTCGGATCCGAATGAGAGGAGTGGAAGAACAAAGAAAAAAGCGGCGGGCGGGCGCGGGGCCCGCCCGCCGCGCGCCGCTTCAGCGATAGGCGATGTGGAAGCACTGCTCCGATTCGGCCTCGATCGCGGCCACCGCGTCGGGCAAGGTCGCGCGCTCGACTTCCCACAGCGCGTCCATCACGCAGATCGCCCGGTCGGAATCGTCGAGCGTATCGCCGGCTTTCGCGTGCAGCTTGAGCACGGCGGGCTCGCGATCGGCCGCCGCATAGCGGATCGCCTCGATGGTCCTGCCGCGCGCGCCGTACTTGCTGACGAACACCGTCCCGCGTCGCGCGCTGCCGAGGCTCAGGTCGTGCAGCTGGCTGATCGAATCGACTTCGGCGTCGAGCGCCGCGCGCGCCTCGGGCGTGCGCGCGAGCAGGGTGCGCAGCCACAACGACAGCAGCGACACGCCGGTCGCGCGCTCGGTGCTCGCATGAATCAGGCTGCCGCCCATGCGCGGATTGACCTCGATGATTTCCCAGCGGCGCCGCGCCTGCCAGTACTTCATCTCGACGTGAAACGCCCCCTGCCGCAAGCCGAGCTGCGCAAGACACGCGCACACGAAATCCGCGCCCTCGCGCAGCGTGGCTTCCGGCAGCGACGTGGGCGGCGTGATCGACATGCTTTCGAGGGTCGTGCGCGCCTGGCGCTCGACGCGCGCCTTCTCGTGAATGCAGACGACGCGCGGCGTCTCGGCCGCGATGATCTCGTAGCTGAACTCCGGCCCGTCGACATATTCCTCGACGACGAAATCGTACTTGCCCATGAAGATCGCGGACAGCTTGCGATCGCTGACCATCTGCTGCTGCATGGCGACCAGGTCGTCGAGCGCATCCGCGTCTTCGAGGATGAAGCACGCGAACGACGCCGCGCCGCGCACGGGCTTCACGAACCAGCGGCTGGCCGGATCGAGCGCGCCGCGCCAGCGCGCGTCCCCGGCGGGAACCAGCATGCCGCGCACCTCGCTCAGGCCGGCCTCGCGCAGCGCGCTGCGGCAGCGATGCTTGTCCAGCGTCAGCGCGAGCGCGTCGACGGGCGCGTCCGGTGCGCCGAGCGCGGCATTGATTCCGGCCATGAACACGCGATAGCCCTCGAAGGTCGCGAGCGCGGCGACGATCTCGACGCCGCGCGCCTGCAGCGCGCGCACGCCCGCCTCGACGTCCGCCTGGGTCAGGTCGAAGCCGTCCGCCACCTCGTAGTCGTCCAGCAGCGTTTCGTTCTTGCGGAACACCTCGGGATCGCCCGGCCGCGAGCTGACGGCGACGAGCGCCAGCCCGCGCGCCGCGACGAACGCGCGCACCTCCTGCGTGAACGAGTTGCCCTGGTGCATGAGCAACAGCACCGCCTGCGTCATGACTGGGCCTCCTCGACCGAGGCGAACTCGGGCAGCGTCTTCTGATAGGCCACGAGCGCGTCGACCAGCACGCCCGCGCCCTCGCGGCACGGGTCCACGACGGGCAGCCCGGTCTCCTCGCTCAAGCGGCCGATCGCCTCGCGATACTCGGCGTCGTCAAAGCCCGCGCTGTTGACGCTGATCGCGACGACCTTGGCCGGACGCTCGAACACGGTCAGGGCTTCGTTCAGCTGGATCAGTTCCGGCAACGGCCGGATCGGGGTCTCCCAGACCTTGGTGCGCTCGAGGCCCAGCCGGTGGCAGAAGATCAGCGCGTGGGGCAGCCCGCCGTGCAGCAACGCGAGCGCGATACCACTCGCGCCGATGTGGTTGAGCGACCCCTGCCCTTCGAGCACCACCCATTCGTTGCCGGGCGCCGCCTCCATCACGACCTTCTCGGCCGCGCCGGCGACGAAGTCGCTCGGGATGCAGTCGACGACGACGCCCGTGCCCGAGATCAGCAGGCCGGTTTGCCCCGTCGCGCCGAAGCCGGTGCGAATGCCGCGCCGGCGTGCCTCGAGCACGACTTCGAGCGCGGTGGTCTTCTTGCCGATGTTCGAATCGCTGCCGCAGGTATGCGAGACGAACACGGGCAGATCGAGCACGCGTGCCTTGTTGAGTTCGAGCGGCACGGGTTCCTTGGTTTCCCAGATCGTGACGCCCGCCCGATCCGCGGCGGCGGCAAGCTCGGGATCCGAGCGCAGGCGGAAGTGGATGCAGTTGATCACATGCAGGCCGCCCGAGATGGCCCGCAGGATCGGGGCCTTCCAACCGGGGGGCAATTGGGCCGAATGGAGCCCCTTGCCGATCAGCATCACCTCGGGGCCGAACGCCATGGCCGTCTCGACATCCTTGACGATGGGAATATCGCCGCCGTAGCCGATCACGTCCTCGACGCGCTTGCCCGCCTGCGTGCTGTCGATCACCGCGAGGCAGTTCTCGCCGCGATAGCGCAGGAAGGAGGCGGCCACCTTGCTGGTGAACAGGCCGAAGCAGCCTTCGGCGAAAACGATGCATTTCTTGTCGAGCAGTTGCGCATGCGTGAGCGTTGCCATATTCGTTCTCCGTCTGGGTGGGAATCGTTGAGTCGGCGCGACGCGTCACGCCGCGCGGGTGGTGAGGACGTATTGCCTGCTGATCGCTTCGAGCGCGCGCGCGACCTGTCGGTCGTCGTCGCCCTCGACGAGAAAACGGCCGCCTTGCAGGTGCGTATAACCGCCGCGCGTATCGGCCAGCAGTTGCCCCTCGCTCGGAATCCATTCGCGGTAGAGCCCGGCGACCTGCCCGAGCAGCGACGTGGCGGACACCACCTGGCGCGGCAGCGGTCGGGGACGCGGCACCGTGATCCAGCCGCCGCTCGCCCGCCGCGCAATGGACGGCACCACCGGCCGCTCGTCGAGCAGCACGGCGACCCACTGCGCGAACAGGTTAACGCCGAACGCACGCTCGATCACGTACGGGACGTCGGCGCCCGGAACGCGCGCACCGACTTCGAGAAACACCAGTTCGCCGTCGCGATGGAACAGTTCCAGGTGGAACGCCGAGCGGCGCAGCCCGAGCGCGCGCAGGCAGAGATCGGCGAAAGCCTTGCTGCTGCGCGCGAGCGGCGAGTCGCCGAGGATGAACGAGCCGAGCGGCGTGCCCGACTCGAAGGCGAGGCAGTTCGAGATGTACTGGCTGACACAGGCGAAGGCGATCTCGCCGTTGTCGAGCACGATGCCGTCGACATGCAGGACGTCGCCCTCGATGAACTCCTCGATCTCGTGACCGGGCAGCGCGTGATCCGCGAGGAACGGCTCCAGCTCCGCCGCCGAGCCGATCTTGTATACGCCCTTGCTCGATGCGCCGCGCACCGGCTTCAGGATGAGCGGAAAGCCAAGCGCCTCGGCGTGCCGACGCACCTGTTGCGCTTCGCCGCACGCGAACCAGCGCGGCACGCGCAGGCCGGCCGCATCGAGCGCGGCCTTCATCTCGGTCTTGTCGCGAAAGCGGCTCACTTCCTCCGGCGTATGGCCCGCGATCGCGAAATCGCGCCGCAGCTGCGCGGCGGCATCGAGCAGGTATTCCGAGAACGCCAGCACCTGCGTGAACGGACCGTGGCGGGTCGCGAGCGCCTGCGCCGCGCGCCGAACCGCGTCGAGGTCGTCGAAATCGGCGACCCGCTGCAGTCGCCCGTCGATCGCTTCCGCATCGAGCCCGATGGCGCCTTCGTCGTCGCACAGATAGCTGACCGTGCAGGTGGACGGCAGGATCTCCCGATAGCGGCACAGCTCGTGATCCCATGCCGGGCCGATCTGCGCCTGCGGCCAGCGGTTCAGCACCAGCACGTGCGGTTTCATCGTATTCCTCCGCGTGGCGGGTGGCGATCAGGCGTGCGTGGCATAACCGCTCGACTGTTCGTGCAGCCCGTCCTTGCGCACATGCTCGCCCTGCTGCAGCGCGAACAGCGAGTTGAACGCTTTCTCCGTGATGGGCAGCGGAATCCGCCCGCCTTCCACCGTCGCATACATCTGCCGCTGGCCGCGCAGCAGGTAGGCGTCGGGTTCGTTGTGCGCGGCGTGGGGACCGAAGTAGATCGGCACGGAATCGGCCGCGCGATACGCGGGAATGAAGACGCGGCGATAGCGCTCGGAGTGGTTCGGATCCGACCGGTGCAGGACCTTGCAATGCAGGAACACGGCGGTGCCCGCGCGACCCGCGATCGCCACCTCCTCGTAGCCGTCGGGCAAGATGGCGGGATCGACCTTGCCGCGGAAATAGCCGTCGGTCGTGTGGTCGTACATCGCGGCCCGATGCGAGCCCGCGAGCACACGCAGGCAGCCGTTGCCTTCGTCGGCGTCGTCGAGGTAGATCAGGCACGCGACGAGCTTGGTATTGGTGTGCGGGTAGTACGAGAAATCCTGGTGCCATTCGACGGGCGAGCCGATCCTTGGTCCCTTCATGTTGAGCTTGCTGTGATGGAACACGATGTCGGGGCCGATCAACGATTCCATCGCATCGAGGACGCGCGGATCTTCGTGCACGCGCCGAAACACCGCGTGCCGCTTCGACGGCTGCCAGATCCGCCGGATGATGGCGGCATCGGCGGGTTCCAGTTCGGCGACGTCGCGCACGTTGGCCGCCGAATCGATGATGTGCGTCACGGCCGCATCCATTTCCGCCACGACGTCGACATCGAACAGATCGGGCACGACAAGGAAACCGGATTGCTGGAAGCGCGCGACGTCTTCCTTCGACAAGTGATGAGACATCTCTTCCCCTCTTGAGCTGGTACCGGATTCGCGCATGCAGAACGCGCGGGTAGTTGACGCGAATCCATGCTAGCGAGCGACGATGCCGCTGGGCAGATGGACGAAGGTATGTATCGCGGCGAGCGAGGCGGCGCTCAGGTTGACATGTATGGGAGACGCAGCGGTGTTCGCGCTGTGCGCATCATGCGCGGGGACGCGTGCGCGAGGAGGTCGGCGATGCGTGCTGCGTGTCGTGCGCTTGCCGAGGCATCGACGGATGCGAGCGCGCTTGCTGCAATGCGTGATGCCTGACGTTTGAGTCTGGGCTGTGAGCAACCGGTGTCGATCGAGTGTCGGCGCAAATAGGTTCCCATGAACGGTAACCTTTCGAACTCGGGAAGCGAGAACGTCCCGGCCTCTTCCCATAACTGTCTACGTATGTCGTGGTTCAAGCGGGGTTCGCTTGCTTCGTGACGATTTCGATGGATCGCGGGATGCCGAACAGACGATCGACGAATGGGACGTTGCGTGTCTCGCGCGAGGAAATCAAGCTGCCGGTGATCGGAGGGTAGTGGTTTATGGGTCGGGTCTTTTTGACGGACACGCACGTGTGTTTACATCTTTATAAGGGCACGTTTACTTCTTTAACTACCTTTAGCCGGATCAAAGACTTGGCAGGCAAGGCTTTGCGAGGTGTTCGGTACCCATTTATGGGACCCTGGGTGGAAGGATGTGGGGTGTTGGGTCTGTGGATTTGGGAGATTGGGTAGCAAACCGTGGGGAAACAGGTCTGTGGATATGGGATAGACGTACCCGGTTATGGGATAGACGATGCCGCAAACCACAGGTACCCGGTTATGGGAGCCCTTGAGGGTAGCTGTTTATGGGAGCTTTTTCAGGGGGATGTTTATGGGGGCACAAACTCATGCCCACCTGAGGGTAGCCGCCTATGGGAGCTTTCCAGGGTGGATGTCTATGGGAGCGCGTAAATTTCCAATTCGGACGAGCGCCGGTGTGCTGTCCGCGAGCGTCTTGTGCACCGGTAGGGGTCAGTCGCAAGGTAACCTTTTATGGGAGTGTGAAAAGGTTCCTGTTTATGGGGAATCGAGTCCGTGCGGATTCGAGGCGGGGAGCACGAAAGGTAGCCGTTTATGAGTTCCTTTTCAGGTAGCCGTTTATGGGGCTTTTTTGAGAGACTGCTGCACGGCATCACAAAAATGATGCCCGACGAATGATTCGGCGGTTTCACCCCCATGAAAGGCTACCTTTCGGGGCGGTTCAGGGGAGCCGGAAAGGCCTGGAACGCCCAAAGGTAGCGGGTTTTGGGATGGCGCCTGGCCAAAAGGTAGAGGGTTATGGGGCATGGCATCCGAGGGGCCGGCAAAAAAACTTCTTTTCAGTCGACCAGTTAGCTCGGATTGTGCAAGTGGCGCGCGAGGATGGTCGTTGCCGCGGGCGGTGAAAAGGTATAAAGTCCGCCTTGAATAAGGTTACCTTGCCTGGATACTCCATGCCGCGAAAGCCCGCAAGCAAAGGCTCTGACAAACAGGTCTCGCTGTTCCAAACTCCCGAGCCTCCAGACTTGCTGCGCAAGGCGGTGCAGGCGATTCACATCGCGCCGAAGTCCGGCAAGATCGGCTTGCAGCAACGCAAGATGTTCAGCTCGCTGATCAAGAACGCGCTTCGCCAGGAAGCCTTCGAGCCCGGACGCACCAGCTTCTCGATCTCGATCGCGGCGCTCTCGCACGAGAGCGGGCTGAACAGCAACAACACCAAGTACGTGAAGGACACGGTGAATTCGCTGATCAGCACCGTCGTCAACTGGGACTATCTTGCCGCGGACCGTTCGACGGTCTGGAAGGCGTCCGGCCTGCTCGCCGGTGCGGAGCTGGAGCAATCGGTCCTCAAGTACAGCTTCTCCGACCAGATCCGCAGCGAACTGCTGAACCCGGAAATCTACGCGCTGATCGACATGCGTATCGCCCGCGAATTTCGGCGTTCGCATTCGCTCGCGCTGTGGGAAAACACGGTGCGCTACGAAGGCATCGGCATCACCGCGAAGATTCCGCTGCCGAAGTTTCGCGACCTGATCCTGGGCCAGGACAAGGCGTCGCAGTCGTACAAGGAATACAAGCTCTTCAAGAGTAAGGTCCTGGTGCCCTGCATCCAGGAAGTCAACGAGGTCTCCGACCATACGCTCGAACTGATCGAACACAAGTCCGGGCGCAGCGTCGAGGCCGTCCAGTTCAAGGTCCTGCGCAAGCCGAGCGCCGACACGGTGGAAGAAGGCGACGTCAAGAACGAGGCGCTGATCGACGAAGTGGCGAAGCTCGGCATTCCGCGCTCGGAGGCGCGCCGGCTGATCACGCAGTACGGCGTGCAGCGGATCAAGGCGGCGCTCGCCTATACGCTCAATCGCACGACGAAGAAAAATGCGGCGCCGCTCGACAATGTCGGGGCCTATTTCCGCAAGGCGCTTTCCCACGGCTACACGCTGGCCGAGGGGCAGGCGCCGGAAGCCGCGGCGCCCGCGAAGCAAAATGCGCAGAGCAAGCAGGAGCAGATCCGCGACAAGTATCTCGCCGCCAAGATCGACGAGGCCGGCGCGTATTTCCGTGAACTCGAGATCGACGACCAGACCACGCTCATCGACCGCTACAACGAGACGGTCGTGGGATCGAAGGATTTGACGCTGTCGCCGAAGAAGAAGGCGAGCAAGCTGGCGCAGACGAGCTTCTTCCGCTGGCTCGCGCTCGATACCTGGGGCGAACCCACTTCCGACGACCTGCTGGAGTTCTTGCTGCGCAGCAGTCTTGCTGCCAGCTGAGCGCAAAAAGCCCGTGGCCCGCAGTTCGGTCTGCTCGCTCTCCGCAACCCTGCCTGCCCGATTCTAAAAAGCAAAACCCCACGCTCCGAAAAGCGTGGGGTTTGTCAGCAGCCTGAGACCTCGCGATGCGAGGTCTTTTGTCATGGGCGCCGGGCGTTCAGCGTTCGCTGGTGACGCGTCCGGCGACGTAGGCGTCGATGACTGCCTTGAGCTGGTCGGCGAGCGCTTCCTGATCCGCGGCGGCCACGTCCTTCAACTGCAGGTCGAGGCGTCCGTCGGGATAGGTCTTCAATTGGCCGATGGCGCGCGCATCGATCGCGAAGTCATGACGGACGCTGTAGCGCGTGCGTCCCGCCTTCGGATTTCCTTCGTTCTGCGTACGGAGGAAATTCTCGAGATCGCGGACGGACTTCTTGCGCTCGATCACGGCGGACAGCAGGCGATCGGCGGTGGGCTCGCCGAGGCGCTCGAAGATCAGCTTCAGAAAGTAAGCCGCCTGCAGACCGATGCTGTCGTTCGCGGCAGCCATCCGCTCGAGGATCGGTGCGGGCAGCGCATTGAGCGACAAGGTCTTGCTGATCGAGGCCTTGTCCTTGCCGATCTTCTCCGCGAGCGTGTTCTGATCCGGGAAGACCTTTTCGTCGAGCAGGCGCTTCCAGGCCACTGCGTCGTCGAAGATCGTCTGGCGTTCGTGATCGTGGTTGGCGCGGTAGGCGATCGTGTAGAGCTGTTCCGGTGTGTGGTCCGAGCGGAACGTGGCGTTGATGTATTCGTCGCCGTTGATGCTCGTGGCGCGCAGGCGGCGCTGGCCGTCGATCACGACGAGCTTGCCCGGGAATTCCGGCAGCCGGGTCACCTTGATCGGCTCGATCTGCCCTTCCCGCTTCAGCGTGAGCGCCAGCTCGTGCAGGCTCGCCTCGGAATAGAAGACGCGCGGATTGAACGGATTCGGGATGCAGTCCTTCAGCGCCACGCGCTGCGGTGCGTCGAGATCCGACGGGGCCGTGCCGGGCTCAACCGGCTGAGGCGCAGGCGCGGCCGGCATGTGGACGACGGGGCGCTGCGCCGGCGCGTCGGGCAGGCGGGTTGCCAGCGCGGCGTTTTCCTGCGCCAGGCCGCGCAACAGGCCGGCTGCCAGATGGAGGTTGCCGGTAGGCTTCTTGTCTTTCGAGGCGTCCTTAGCCATGAGCTGCTCCGGTTGCGCGCGTGGAGGCGATGTACTGGGCCATTTCGGTGACCAGTTTTTCGATTTCTGCGCGGGCTTCCTTGAGCCCTTTCATGTATCGGTTGTGATGATGGATGGTCGTGCCGAGGGCGAAGGTTTGCCGATAGACCTCCCGCTGCGCGATCTGGCTTTCGAGCAGATGCTCCCCTATTTCCTCTGCCCTAAGAATTTTTAGAATTTCTTCGCGCATTTTTGTTTTTCCATTGACGCTATTGAGCATCAGTGCGGAGGACAGCTGAGGATTGCGGACGGCGCGCATCGATTCGATCATCCGGATCATCGCGACGGTGCTGTAGAGATCCGCTGGCGATGGCGAGAGCGGCACCAGGCAGAAGTCGGCGACTTCGAGCACGGAGGCAATACGGGGATCTTCGAGGTTGCCCGGGCAGTCGACGACGATGACGTCGAAGTGGGCATCCTGCTTCTTGATTTCCGCGCCGATGCCTCGGCCGGCCGGGGCCAGGGAGAGGACGGTCATCGGCAAGGTGTTCTCGCCGCTGGTGACCCAGCGCACGGAGGTGCCCTGGGGGTCGGCGTCGATCAGGGCGACTTTGTTGCCGCCGGCTTCGAACGCGGCGGCGATATTGACCGAGAGGGTTGTCTTGCCCGTCCCGCCTTTCTGGTTGCTCACGGCGATCTTGAATGCCATTAAATTCCCCAATGAGTTTTGCGTAATATATTCAATTGCTAGAGAAAAGTCCAACAGAATGGTGTTTTATAGGAATAGCCGTATGGCAGTGTTGTCACGTGACAAACGGATGTGCGATGGGCGGCACGGCGGAGACATTCGTCGTGCGCTGGATAGCTCGACTAAAGCATGTTTATCTTCGCGAGCGAATCTTGAGTCGTGCGATGAGACTAGATTGAACTTGGATTGCCCCTATCGAGATTTCCCTTTCATCTGATCAACGCTCCGCTCACGTCTGGGCAGATGCAAGTGGTTTTTAGCAAGCTTGCGTGTGCGTGGTTGGGTTGTCACGTAACAACCCAACATTGAGATGCTTCGGAAGACGGGAACTCGGCTGAACTCAGCTTGTGGTTTTTTATTCTTTCGACTTGGCTGGCGTTAGCCGCGGGTTGTTACGTGACAACCGTGCTGCGGCGATGGCGCATGGGCGCTGGAACGGCGAGCGGATTGAAGGCGTTTAAGTGAGCAGTATTTTTTGGCGATGGCGTCATCGATCGTCAATCAGGAGATGCGAAGCGATCGGTATTGGCATGCAGCGTCCAAGTATCGTGGCTCGTCGTGGAGATTAGTTCGTTATTCGGCTAGATGAACGGTGACCGACTGTAATGCGGGAGGGCGAAACGGCTCGGTGGATTGCGGAGATGGGAGGGGCTGATGATGCGGCCCTTATTATTGTTGGCGCCGATGGCATGCAATGGGCGGTGTCGCTGTCCGGAGCATTTTGTTCGGAAACATTCGAAGGCGCTTCGATTGGCGATGCTCCAGTCTACACACATGCGATTTCGCGGCTGATGAAGAGGAATGTGCGTGGACGAGGCATTTTCGTGAAACATTCTCGGAAGAATGGAGTGGGCGCATAAAGCCTTGCTGGAGGGGGTTTGGGGAGGGAGTCGAAGGAATTGTTTCACGCTGACAGCCTGTCACGCAGGTAAAAATGGGGGCGTATATGAAACCGTTGCCCAGCCAGGCGGGCGGAGCGCTACAAAAGTGCCGAACGTATTGATTGATACGTATATCGTAATGTTCAAAACAAATCGGTGGGCAAATCCCTCAGCGCAGGCGCGTGTCAATTGATCCGGTTGTCACGTGACAACCGCGCCTCGCTACGGAGACGGTCTTGCCGAGATCGATTCGCGAGACGGCTGGGTATCCATTTGATGTCACAAGAGATCAGTGCCTCGGTGTGGCGAATTCCCGAACTGCCGGCTGCACCTGTGATTGGCCTGAGTTGGGTCGTCTATCCCACGCGAGACGCCATGCCCGCCGCGCCTCCTCCACTCGACAGCATCAGGCAACATGCTTCCTTCAGTCGATCCACTTCTGGCATTGCCGCAGGCTCATGCCGGTAAGCCGACAAAGATGCGGATGGAAAGGCGACCTGCGCATCCGCATCGGCTCGGCCAAGTCATCGACCTGCAACCCTCGATGTAATAAGCGCGGAGCCGGCCGATCGCACGGGCGGTGTGGTTCTTTGCGTGTCGACCATTCGATTTTCCGGAGTCGCTTGGCGACATCGGCAGTGGCACCGTGACGGCGCAAGGCGATTCGCAACTAGCCAGGATCTGACGCCGGACAATGATTGGCCGACGTCCCCGGTTATCTCCGATTAATCCTTCACTTCCGATGTTTCCGGACGATGGTGCTCAGGCCATAATCGCCGAACCAGATCTCGCGACGCCCCGTAGGTAAAACAACTATCGATCTTGAGCGGTTTGCCGCTTCCATCCTGCGCATGGATGGCGCGAGTGCGCAGCAATACCGTGGTTTGAATGGCGGTGCTCGCGAGTGGGCCGAGTAACTCCTTCAAATGCGTGCAGGTATCGCAATTCGGCAGCCGCTTGCGAATCTCGCTGTTCCAGCCCGCGCCGATGCGCAAGCCGACAAGCGCCTGCAGGGTGGCTCCCCCTCCCGGGCATTGCGCATAGGGATGGGCATGGACGAAGGTGTCAACGGCACGCACGATCATGGTTGCCGGATCGAATACCAGCGAAACGCCGAGATCGTGGACCGCCGTCTGAGCGGGAATCTCCCGATCGCCGCCGGGCGGTACGAAGTCATGGGTTTTCCGGTCGATCAGATGCGCACGTACTTCGTACAGACCATCGCTGCGTCGATAGCCTTGAAGATCGATCTGGCGGTGATGCAGCGGTTCGCGCTCGACGTCGCCCTGTGGGTTCGGAAGCGGGGTACTCATCGCGTTACTCCATTGGATCGAGCAAGTTCATCGATTGTCTCGGTCGGGCATGACGTCCGAGATTGCGGCTTTCGATCCGGGCCAAACACGAGCGAACGTCACCCCGTGCTGCGAGCTCACCATCACGTCGTCCACGACAATGAGCAAAGCCGGGAGCAGCGGCAGCGTCACCCCTAAATCCGCATCATGATCCAATCAACGCAGATCAACGTAATTCAGCGCCTGGGGTGTGATGCCCGGAAAACCGATTAGGTTTATCTTTAATCGCAACGCATTCAATCAATACAAGGCAAGTTTCCTGTGGCGATTGTTCCGTACTTTAAAAGCCACGCGCCATGCCTGCCCGATGGAACGGGGCGCAGGAAGTAGGTCGTCGCTATCCGTAAACGGACTCAAGGTGCGCGCAGCCGGCAAGTTCGGTCGATCACCACCGGACGCCTGCCACTTCATCCCCTTTCACGTCGTGCGCGCATGATTGCGCGAGCGCCTTGCGCACGCGCCGATGATAAAATCCCGCAGCCGAAAATAGAGTGGCAGGTTGGTATCTCCTGCACCCATGACGGGGTTCTATGTGCCACGGCGTCGACCTTGCTTTGACCAGGTGAGGGGGCGCATCGTGACCGCGTTGCCGCTGACCCTCCATACCGAGGTCTGTCAATGCGCAGCAACGCGAACGAGCCGTCCTTCAAGACCGGCGCGGTATTCCGTGACTTGAGCTTGTGCCGGGAAGAGCTGGCCGCTCTGCTTAGAGACGGCGGCGAAGCGCCGACCTTCGATCATTGCACCTTCGACGACCAGGATCTCTCCAGCCTGGATTTTCACGCAGCCCGCTTCAGCCACTGCTCCTTCACCCATACGCTTCTCGAACGCTGCGGCCTGGCCGGCAGCCGCTGGCTTGCCTGCATGGGCGCCAGGGCAAAATTCCGCTACGCGGATTTGACGGACGCCCGCTTTTGCCGCGGCGACCTGAACAATACCGATTGGACCGGCGCGCAGCTCGCGTCGGCCATTTTCACCGAAGTGAAGCTGACGGGTGCGCGTCTCGTCGGCGCGTGGACATTGGGGCTCGGCATCCATGATTCGCTGTCGTCGCGGCGGATCTGCGCGGCATGCCGTTTCGCAAGCAGACGCCCGAGGCGTTGAATTTCTCCGGCGCGGACCTGTCGGAATGCGATTTTCGCGATGCCGTGTTCGAAGGGGGCAGCCTGCGGAATGCACGCCTGCGTGACAGCCGGTTTGACGGCGCGGACCTGAGATCCGTAGATCTGAGCGGGCTGAGGCTGGCCGATGTGTCGAAGCACCTGAAAGGGACGATTCTGTCCGTCGACCAAGCCGTCGCGCTGGTGGGCGATTGCGGCGTGAGGGTCATGTAACTTGGCAGTGGCATGCGCCAGGCGACCGATTCCAAGCAAGTTCGGCGAAGTGTCGGCTGCTGGGCTGCATGTCGTTCCGGCTTACCGGCTTACCGTCTCGGTGCGGGTTTCCGAGCGACCGTTATTCCATCCGGCATGCGATCGATGAATCAGTAATCCGAAGCAATTATTTCACCCGGGCAGCAAGGCGGGCTTTCGACGGCTCGCTTTGCTTGCCCGCATCATGCTGAAGTTGCCCGCTCCGGCCAGACGAAGAGCGGTCGGGGGGCGCATCCGACGCGTTCCCTCCACAAGGATTTCACCGAGGGGGCCCGCGTGCTGATCCCCGGGATCGGATATCCACGCCGTCGCACCAGCAAACACGCCGCCTCCCGTGGCCCTTCAACCGTCGAAGGGCCACGACCGTCACGTCACGACGTTTACTGCGCCGCGCCCTTGAGCAACAGCCGCGCGCGAGCCGAGGGCGTCGGGCAAGCGTTGCAACCGCATGCCGACGTCCCGGCCGGCGCGGCGGGCGGTTGATTGGTCCACTGGCCGTTCCATCCGCCCTGCGCCGCGCAAACCGTCGGGCAAACCGCCTGCGCGCTCCGATAGTTGGGGATGGACTGCGCGGTATCGATGTCGCAGCCGCATGCGTAGCTGGATTGCGCCTGTTGCTGAATCGCCGGGCTCATCGACGCAAGCCAGTTGCGGGCCTGCGCGTCGAGCTTGAACATCACCGGCTCGCTCGCATCGAGCAGCGCGTTCATCTTGCCGTAGAGCGGGTAGCGGCGCGCCAGCGTCGCGAGGACGCTGCGGCGCGCGGCGAACAGATACTGCGGCACGGCGCTGGCGTCGGGGCCGATGCTGGCCAGCATCGTCGACGAGGCGGCGATCACGTTGGCCAGCTGCACGGCCAGCGTGCGCGTGCCGCGCAGGTTCGTCGACGTGTTGACGCCGATGACATCCGCATAGAACAGCGGCGGCTGGTCGCGGTCGGACAAGGGCATGAACTTGAAGTCGATATTCTGCCGAGCCTGCTCGCTCATCGCCGACATCGACTCCGAGTAGGCGATCACGGCGCGCCCCTCGCCGTCGCTGAACCAGACGGACCGGTCGTATTGGCCGGGCAGGCTCGTCGTCGCGTTCTTGAAACTGGCCATCGCGAGCAGTGCGCGCATGTTCGCGATGGCGTCGTGATTCAGGTCGCCCGGGCTCCAGGGCAGCGGCAGCGGATATGCGCCGTTCTGGCTGTGCACCGCGTCGAGATAGAGCGCGCTGTTGGTGGTGCGCCCCGACATGTCGACCATCAGCCCGCGCTTGTCCGGCGGCACCGTGCTCGTGTACGTGCATTGCTGCAATGCCGAGTGCACCTGCGTGAGCGTCTTGGCGGCGGCCAGCGCCGCGTCGTCCTTCCGGTAGAACAGCATGTTCGCGCAGCCCAGTTGCGGGAGGCTGTAGTAGCGGTCCCCGACCTTCACGCCGTTGATCGCGTAGGGCACGTAGTCGTCGATGTTCTGGACCTCCGCGGCCGCGAGCGGCTCCAGCCAGTTCCGGCTCCGGAAGTAGTCGAAGAAGATCGCGTCGTAGACGTAGACATCGGCGTTCGCGGGCGGGTCGTTCGTGTAGCCGCCGTCCCAGTCATCCGGACTGACGAATTGCAGCGCGACGCCGGGCTGCACTTTCTTCCATTCCGTCTCGATCGCCTTCTGGAACTGGGCGACGCGCGGGACCCACGGGTACAGCGCGACCGTCAAGGATTGAGGCGCGGCGGCGTCGGCGAACGCCTGCGGCAGGGTGACGAGCCAGCATCCGAGCAGCAGCATGACGCGGCATAGCAATCGATACATGATGAATTTCCTTGGTTGATGTGCCGTGGGCGATGACGCGGGCGCGCGCGATACGTCAGCGCCACAGCGCGTGAAAGTGGTGGGTCGGTCCGTGGCCGCGTCCCACGTCCAGCCGCCACGCCTCGGCCAGCGCGCCGTTCAGATAGTCCTTCGCGCGCCGTACGCTGTCCTGCATCGGGTGATGGGGAAGCAGCGCGGTGATCGCGGCCGACAGCGTGCATCCGGTGCCGTGGTCGTTCAGGGTGGCGATGCGCGGCGCGTCCAGCGCGATGGTCGTCTCCGGAACGAACAGCAGATCGGTGCTGACCTCGCCGCGCAGATGCCCGCCCTTCAGGAGCACCCACTGCGGACCGAGCGCGTGCAACGCGCGCAGCGCGTCATGCATCGCCTCCAGGGAGTCCGGCGCGGCGCGTCCGAGCAGCACGCCCGCTTCCGGCAGGTTCGGGGTGATCAGCGTAGCGATCGGGACGAGCCGCTCCCGGAGCGCCGCCGCCGCATCGGGCGAGAGCAGGCGGTCGCCGCTCTTGGCGACCATCACCGGATCCAACACGATCGTCCCGACCCGATGACGAATGAGCGCCGCGGCCACCGCCTCGACGATCTCCGCGGTGGCGAGCATGCCGATCTTCACCGCGTGTACGGTCACGTCGTCGAATACGGCGTCGATCTGGTCGGCGACGAAGGCGGGGTCGAGCGCGTGAAACCCCCGGACGCCGACCGTGTTCTGCGCGACCACGGCGGTGATCACCGACATGCCGTAGGCGCCCAGCGCGGAAAATGCCTTGAGGTCGGCCTGGATTCCGGCGCCGCCCGTCGGGTCGGTGCCGGCAATGGTCAGCACGTTGGCGATCCTGCCGGCGTCGCCGCCGGATTCGGCATCGGTTGCGCGCGCAGCCATCGCCGCCGCGTCGGATATCGCGTGCGTCATCGCCGTCAGCCGCGCGGTTTCGAGGCCTGGAACAGCACGAAGGGCGCATGGCCGCCGAGGTCGTCCGCGGCGGTGTCGGCGTTGCCCGCAGGCTGCGCATCGGCCACGTTCAGTTCCCTCGCTTCGTCGATCGCGAAGCCGGCCGAGATCAGCACGTCGCGATACGTGGGCGTGTCCCAGTGGGTGTCGATGATCTCGAAGGTCCCGTGCCCCGGCACGTCGAGGAAGACGGGGCGCGCGTCGCCGTCGGCATACGCGATGCCCGGATGCCCGTTGCGGAACGTCGGGTAGCGCACGCCCGTCGTGCGCGGATTCGTGTCGAGCACGTAGAAGCGGCCGCCCGGCTTCAGCACGCGGAACACGTCGGCCGCGATGCGGCCGAGTTCCGCCCGGTCCGGCACGTTGATGAACAGGAAGCAGCAGATCGCGGCATCGAAGCCGGCGTCGGCAAACGGCAGCGTGCCGCTGCGGATGTGGACATAGCGCAGCGTGTCGTCGCTGCCCGCGGCCGTGGCTTTCTCGATCATCGTGGGAGCGATGTCGACGCCCGTCACGCGCGCGATGCCGGCGGCCTTCAGCCGCCGCGACACCTTGCCGCCGCCGCAACCGTAGTCGAGCACGCTGATCGCGCCGCCCTGTGCGGCCTTGATCGCGGCGATCAGCGGTTGATAGCCGAAGCGGGCCTCGACGCGATCGTCGTAGGCATCGAACAGCCGCGAGACCTGGTCTTCCGTCCAATCGGTATTCATGGTGTATGCCTGCTTATTGAAGTGTGGTCAGGGCGATGCCCCAGCGATTGAGCACGTAGTCGCGATGGAGCGGGTGGAGGAGGTTCAGCGCCTCGTCCGCGACGGGCGCGCCGGCCTGGATCTGCCGATAGATCCAGAACAGGCACAGCACGTCGCGCCAGTACGCATCGAGGCCGATGTCCTGCAGCGCGTCGAGCGATACGCGCCCGGCGCGAATCCGTGCTTCGTGCTCCAGGACCCGCTGGATGGTGGCGGGCCCGCAACCGGCCGGCATGCGGGGCGGCTCGGCCGTGGTGACGGTCGACTCGGGCTGCAGCAGCAAGGCCTCGACCTGCGACAGGTTCTGGTCGTAGACATGGATCGAACCCACGTGGTGGGAATAGGCGCCGAGCGCGCAGCCGATCGCCGACGCGAGGTATTCCTGCAGGAACGTGAAGGAAAAGACGTCGTTCAGCAAGCCGACGTACGCATCGTTCGCGCGCATGAACGCCACCATGTTGAGGCGGCCGTCCCGCAGCAGCAGCTGCAGGCCCAGCGTGCAGGAGACATCGATGTTGCGCCGGTAGAGATCTTCGTGCGCATCGAAGATCTGCAGGACGACGCGCTTGCTCTCGGCGTCGTCGCGTTTCAGGATGTCGATCGCGCGCTCGATCTGGTCGAGCCCGTCGGCGCCGAAGTGCCGTAGCCGCGCGCCGTAGCCGGTGCCCGGTAGCGTCTTGCCGTCCGGGCTGTAGCGCGCCATCGAGGGTGCGTAGTATTCGATGAACGCGAGATCGTTCCGGCCCGACAGGTACCACAGCGCCTCCGCGTAATTGAAGACGATGTTTTGCTTGCGCGCGGCATGCTGGCAGAAGCGCGCGCGCGGATTGTCGATCCGCGCGCCGTAGCCGATGATTTCACGCTCCGCCTGCCCCCTGGGGGCATTCAGGTACTCGTACGCGGTACACACATCCCTGAGCGCGGCGAGATAGAGCGCATGGAGGTTCGGGAAGCGTGGCTGCATGTCAGTGCCTGGCCTGGAGGCGTTCGATGGCCGCCTCGACCGTCGTCGGGTCGACATAGTCGTCGCGGTATTCGACGCGCTCGATCCGGGTTACTTCATCGAGGCCGCGCACGAGGTAGGCGTATTCCTGGTCCGCCTCGAGCAGCAGCACGATTGACTTGCCGAGCGCGGACGCCCAGCCCAGCTCGATGTGCGTGCCCGGCGACGCAGGCGCGCCGGGGAACGCGACGAAGTAATCGCACAGGCTGATCTGCTCGAAGTCGGTGCGGGTGCAGACGGCCGGCGTCATGAATTCGCGGCCCCATTTCTCGCGACGATGCGCGCAATGCACGTCCCAGCCCTGCTGCTCGAAATGCGCGATCACGCGGTCGAACAGCTTGATGCGCGCCTCGGACATCGTGCCCGTTCGCGGATCCACCCATGATTTGAAGGGGCCGCCCAGGAACATTCGCTTCATTGCTGATGCCTCTCTCGATTGGAATGATTGATTGCATGCGCGCGCAAGGCCACCCGCTCGACATGGTCGGCCAGCACGCCCGGAAATTCGCGGATGCCGTCGGGCACCCGCACCCACTGGCACCCGGCCGCATCGTCGCCGGGCCGGAGCGCGCCGCCGACGTAGCGGCACAGCAGGGCGATCAGCACGAAGTGGTGATGGCGGCCGGACGGGTCGAACTCGCGTACTTCGACGACGTCGACCAGCTCGCCTGCTTCCGCGCGCACGCCGGTTTCCTCCATCAACTCCCGCAGGACGGCATCGTGCAGGCTTTCGCCCGGCTCGACCGAGCCGCCCGGAAATCCCCAGCTGTCTTTCTGGGGTTCGTTCCTGCGCTGGACCAGGATCAGCTCGTCGCCGCGAAACGTGATGGCGATCACCGCCACGCGCGGCCGTGCGAAAGGCGGGCGCGCATCGGCGCCGGATTGGTCAACCATAGGTGCTTACTCCACAGAGCGCCGCGGGCGCGCCGCTCAGGTTCGTTCCGGGTGCGGAAAGCGGATGAACCATCAACGGGCCGCCGCACACGCAGCATGAGCCGCGGCCGCATTGTTCAATGCGCCGTCATGCCGGATCTACATCGGGATCGTGTGTCGACTACTAGAATTGTCAGTATTTTTTAAGGTAACACAATAATCTTTGATGAGTCTAATCCTCTCGATCCAATCGGTTGTGGTATATGTTCCGTCATGCCGAAATCAACGGCATTTCGATAATAAGATTGATAAGAAAATGATGTAGGGCGAAGGCGGACGATTGTTTGACGGATAACCCACATGCCAGGAGACGCGCCGCATGAATACCTGATAGACATGACAGCTCTCGATCGCACCCGGAAGGCCGCTGCGGGCCGGCGAGCCGCCGCGCGTCGCGCAGGCCGGATGCCGCGAATCGCGCGCCGGGCGAACCCCTCGCTTCTGAAGTCCATTTCGCCCGAGTCGCCGGCTCGAATAAATGGCGATCTATTGCTCCCTATATAAAACTGCAGCCTTGTGGAGAGGCATTCTCAAATACAAGAGAGGTCGATCATGCATGCAAGCGTCGTGGGAATATCCGAGAAATACGAATCACAACGGTATACGGATCCGCATAATATTCTCCGTTCCGAAATTATCTATGGAGATGGATTTCAGAGTCCCGGCGGGCTGGCCGGATTCAAGGCGATGCTGGCCGACAGGATGGCGCTCCGGCCGGGCATGCGTCTGCTCGACATCGGTTCCGGCCTCGGCGGCGCCGCGTTCTATCTGGCCGCCCGCCACGATGTCGAGGTCGTGGCGCTCGATACCGCGCACCGCATGACCGAGTTGTCCGTGATCCGCCAGGCCGCGCTGGATCCGCGGCGGCGCGTGCGTTTCATCCACGGCGACGTCCATGTGGGCAGTCTCGACGCGGAACGGTTCGACATCATCTATTCGCGCGATGCGCTCATGTATGAACCCGACAAGCCGGGCCTGTTCGCGCGATGCCATGCCTTGCTCGCGCCGGGCGGCGGGCTGTTCATCTCGGACTTCTGCCGGAACGGCACGTCGTCCGAATTCGATACCTACACCGCCGCGAGCGGCTACGACCTGAAATCGATCGACGCGTACGCGCGCATCATCGCGGCGGCCGGCTTCCGGCTCGTGGAGCACGGCGACGTGAGCCGGGTGGCCGAAGCGCAGCTCGTCGATGATCTTCAGCACTATCAAGCGAGGCGGGCCGTGGGCGACCCCTCGATCGACGAAGCCGACGCCGAGCACATCGTCGAGCGCTGGCAGCGGAAGATCCGCTACATGCAATCGGGATGGCTGACGCAAGGCGTGTTCGCGGCCGAGAAAGTCTGACCCGGCGCCGGGTCGCGGTTCTTCCAGGAGATTCGTCATGCTGACCTCGCATCATCGGCACCTCCAGATCGATTGGCAGGACGGCCGTGCTGGCCGGTATCACTGGGTATGGCTGCGTCAGGCCTGCCGATGCGATCGTTGCTTCAACAACTACTGTCATCAGCGGCACTTCGATCCGAGCGTCGTACCGGCCGACATCCAGCCGACGAGCGTCGCGACGGATCACGTCGGCCTGCGCATCGTCTGGCGGGACGGGCACGTCAGCACGTATGCGCTGGACTGGCTGCGGGACCGGGACTACGGCGAGCACGCGGCGCCCGTCCCGTCGGACGAACGCCCCGCGTGGCGGCGCTGGCCCGACGGCGCGCCCGCCTCGATGCGCTTCGACCTGGGCGATGCGCTCGACAGCGACGCGGTGCTGCAGCGCGCGCTGCAGCACCTGTTCGAATACGGGATCGTCGTGCTGAAGGCGGATTCCGCCGCGCCGGGCGCGGAATTCGGCGGCGTGTGCCGTCAACTGGCCGGATTTCTCGACCGTTCGTACTTCGGCGAGTTCTTCGATCTCGAGGTGAAGGCGGACGAGGAAACCGACAGCGTGTCGTTCAGCACGAAGGCGCTGCCGTTGCATACGGACATTCCGTATTGCTCGCCGCCGCCCGACTACCAGTTCCTGTACGGCCTCGATGTCAGCCCGCGATGCGCGCTGGACAACATCGGCAACACGCGCTTCGTCGACGGCTACACGATCGCGTCGGAGTTGCGGGAAGCGACGCCCGCCGCGTTCGAAAAGCTGGCGAACACGCCGGTGTTGTATCGCGCGGAGTATCCGAAGGCGCGCAAGGTGTACGAGCACCGCACGCCGATCATTCGCCTCACGCCGGCGGGGGCGATCGAACGCCTGATCAACAACCCGACGAAGATGTTCTTCGACGGCGTCGGCTTCGACGACATGCTGCCGTTCTTCGACGCGTATCAGGCGCTGAAAACCCGGCTCGTCGACACGACGAAGGCGTATACGCATGCGTGGTCGCAGGGCGACATGGTGGTGTGGGACAACCGCCGCATCTTCCACGGGCGCGGCGATTTCGGGGCGAGCGGCTTCAAGCGCACGTTGCGCGGCGGCTATTTCCGGGAAGGCGAACTGCGGGCGCGGTCGAGGTTCCTGGCCGCCGAGGCGGCGCGGCGGCCGGTGTATTCGTAACGCACGGGGCGCATGGGCGCGGGCGGCCGCGGAGGGGTCGAGCGAGCGTACGGCTCAGGGCTCAGGGGA
>NZ_JBXAPG010000011.1:0-76618 GCF_058803765.1 Burkholderia sp. GW821-FHT14F03 | reverse complement strand
GCGGCCGGGGATGCCCCCCCCCCGTGCCCGGCTCGGGCCTCAGGCGCGATAGGTCAGGCAGACCGCGCCGATCACCACCGCCATGCTGGCCGCGACGCGATGCCGGGTCGGACGTTCGCCGAGGCACAGCCAGCCGATGATCACCGAGAACACGATGCTGGTCTCCCGGATCGCCGACACCGGCCCGAGCGGCCCGAGCGACAGCGCGGCGACGGTCGCCGCGTAGCTGATCATCGAGATGACGCCGCCCAGCATGGCCTTGACGGTCTCGCTGCGGGCATAGCCCTTGGCGAGCTTGCCGCCGTACAGCGCATACACGGCCGGCATCAGGATCCCGTAGAGGATGAAAATCCAGGCCGCGTAGGCGCGCGGATCGCCGGCGAGCCTGACGCCCACGCCGTCGGTCGTCACGTAGCTGCCGATGAACAGCCCCGTGACGAGCGCGGCGAGCAACGGCCGCGCCTGGATCCGGCGGCGGCCGAGCGCGAGACTCGCGATGCCGCCCGAGATCAGCAGGACGCCGAGCAGCGAGCCGTCGTGGAGCGTCTGCCCGGCGAACAGGTAGCCGCCGATCGTCACGAGGAGCGGCACGGTGCCCCTGACGATCGGGTAGATCAGGCCCAGTTCGGCGCCCTTGTACGCATACGCGAGGAAGAGGCTGTAGCCCACCTGCAGCATGGCCGAGACGCCGAGATACGGCCAGCTCGCGCGCGCGGGCAGCGGCAGGAAGAGCGCGCACGCGGCCGCCGCCGCGGTCGTGGCGAAACTCATGACGGTGATGCTCCACAGCCGGTCGGCGCCGCTGCGCAGCACGGCGTTCCAGGTCGCGTGCAGGATCGCGGCAAACAGGACCAGCGCAATGACGGGCGGGGTCATCGGCGCGATCGGCCCGGGCGGTGGAGCGGAGGGGCGGCGGCGGTGGAGCCCGCGCCAGGGGAGGGTGTGCAGGACACGTCGATGACCTCATTCCTACGCCGGCATTATCCGGATCAGGTTTAGGGGTCGTTCCGCACCCGGAACCTCTCAGCCGGCAAACCGGCTCCCCCTGATGGCTCACGCATTATGGGTAAGAAGCCGGGGATCGGCAAGCATCGCGCCGCGCGGCGTCTGCCGCGCTCGCTCGTTCATGCGTTCATGCCGCCTGTCATGCCGCTGCGCGCCCGCCGCAGTCCGCGCGTCGCATCGGCTGCGGCGCGGCCGGCTTTCCGCTACAGTAGGGCCGCTGGCTTCGCAGCAGGTCACAGCCCTTTTTTCACGGTATCCGAGAGCGGCGATGCATACTCCAACGGCCTACACCCCTGACGCCCCCGCGCGCACCGAAGTTGACGCGCTCGCGGGCATGACGGTCCTCGAATTCGGCGCCAACTGGTGCGGTATCTGCGCGGGGGCGCAGCCGGCGATTCAAGCCGCGTTCGCGGCGCATCCCGCGGTCCGGCATCTGAAGATCGAGGACGGCCCCGGCCGGCCGCTGGGTCGTTCGTTCCGCATCAAGCTGTGGCCCACCCTCGTGTTCCTGCGCGAGGGCGTCGAAGTCGCCCGCGTCGTGCGTCCCGACAGCGCCGCGCAGATCGAGGCCGAGGGCTTCGCCGCGCTGGCTTGAGCCGCGCCCGCTGATCATGCGACAGGCGATCGGACACCTTCTCGTCGAGTCGCGCGGGGCGGGGCTCGTCGAATTCACGGGGCAGGCGCAGGCCTTCGTCGAGCGGCAAGCGATTCGCACCGGGCTGCTGACCGTGTTTTGCCGGCATACCTCGGCTTCGCTGTTGATCCAGGAGAACGCGGACCCGTCGGTGCGGCGCGACCTGGAGCGCTACTTCGCCGCCCTCGCGCCGGAGGATGCGTCACGCTACGAGCACGACGCGGAAGGCCCCGACGACATGCCCGCGCATCTGCGCGCGGCGCTGACCCAGGTGCAATTGTCGATCCCGGTCGAGCATGGGCGCATGGTGCTGGGCACCTGGCAAGGCCTATACCTCTTCGAGCATCGCCGCGCGGGCCATCGGCGCGAGGTCGTGCTGCACCTGATCGGCGCGTGACGGCGCCTGCGCCTGATGAGGCCGGGCAGCCGACGGACGCTGTATGCGAGGTCGCCGCGACTTCGCCCGATCCTCCTCTTCCGGTCAACCGCGTTCTCCCGCCCCGCCCGAACTGCCCTCCGTCTCCCCACGCCCTCCGCCACGACCCGACGCCGACACTTCGCGTCGCGACGGAGCCTGTCCCGGACCTGGCGCGCCGGCGGATCATTCCAAGCCACGCCGGATTGCCCGAAGGTCGCTGCCCGACGCGCCGGCGAGATAGCGCTTGATACTAGGTGGGAGTATTGGGTAACATACCCCCACCTAGTATCAAGAGAATCGCTCATGCCGCATACCGCCGAGGAAAAGAAGCGCGTGCTGGCCCGCGTGCGTCGTGTGCGCGGGCAACTGGATGCGCTGGAGCGCGCGCTCGAGGAGGGCGCCGATTGCGGTCCGATCCTCCAGCAGATCGCCGCCGTGCGCGGCGCCATCAACGGCTTGATGGCGGGCGTGCTCGAAAGCCATCTGCGTGAAGAGTTCGCGCATCTGGGCGACGCGAACGAGGCGGCGCAGCAGTCCGTCGACGGCATCGTGTCCCTGGTGCGTTCCTACCTACGCTAACCTTCAACGGCGGCTGTTCGAACGGTCGTCCGCTCCCCATTCTTCGTGTGAGGATAGTCATGAAATCACGTGCTGCTGTTGCATTCGCCGCGGGCCAACCGCTGGAAATCGTCGAGATCGATGTCGAGCCGCCCCGCAAAGGCGAGGTCCTGGTGAAGATCACGCACACGGGCGTGTGTCATACCGACGCGTTCACCCTGTCGGGCGACGATCCGGAAGGCCTGTTCCCGGCCGTGCTGGGGCACGAGGGCGCCGGTATCGTGGTGGAAGTCGGCGAGGGCGTGACGAGCGTCAAGCCCGGCGACCATGTCATCCCGCTCTACACGGCCGAATGCGGCGAGTGCCTGTTCTGCAAGAGCGGCAAGACCAACCTGTGCGTGTCCGTGCGCGCGACGCAGGGCAAGGGCGTGATGCCGGACGGCACCACGCGCTTCAGCTACCGGGGCCAGCCGATCTATCACTACATGGGGTGCTCGACCTTCAGCGAATACACGGTCGTGGCCGAAGTCTCGCTCGCCAGGATCGATCCGCGGGCGAACCCCGAGCAGGTCTGCCTGCTCGGCTGCGGCGTCACCACGGGCCTGGGCGCCGTGAAGAATACGGCGAAGGTGCAGGAAGGCGATTCGGTGGCCGTCTTCGGGCTGGGCGGCATCGGTCTTGCCGTGATCCAGGGCGCGAAGCTGGCCAAGGCGGGCCGCATCATCGCCGTCGACACCAACCCGGGCAAGTTCGACCTCGCCAGGGCCTTTGGCGCGACCGACGTCGTGAATCCGAAGGATCATGAAAAGCCCATCCAGCAGGTCATCGTCGAGATGACGGGCTGGGGCGTCGACCATAGCTTCGAATGCATCGGCAACGTCAACGTGATGCGCGCGGCGCTCGAGTGCGCGCATCGCGGCTGGGGCCAGTCCGTCGTCATCGGCGTGGCCGGCGCGGGCCAGGAAATCTCCACGCGTCCGTTCCAGCTGGTGACGGGCCGCCGCTGGCTCGGGACGGCCTTCGGCGGCGTGAAGGGGCGCTCGGAACTGCCGGGCATGGTGCAGGACGCGATGTCCGGCACGATCCAACTCGCGCCGTTCGTGACGCACACGAAGCCGCTCGCCGAGATCAACGAGGCGTTCGATCTGATGCATGAAGGCAAGTCGATCCGCACGGTTGTCCACTATTGATGCGGCGCGCGGGGCCGGGGCCGTTCGGCGTCCGGTCCCGCCGACACGGCGCGGTTCGCGCGAACGGAACTACCGGGAGGTTTAACCAGCATGGAACGCGTTGAGCGACACGCGAGCCACGGCGGCAGCCAGGAGGTGTGGAAGCACGCCTCGTCCACCGTGGGATGCGACATGAAATTCGGCATCTATCTGCCCGGCGCCGCGTTGCGCGGGCACACGTGCCCGGTGCTGTACTGGCTCTCGGGCCTGACCTGCACCGAGCAGAACTTCATCACGAAGGCGGGCGCGCAGGCCTATGCCGAGGCGCACGGCATCATCGTCGTCGCGCCCGACACGAGCCCGCGCGGCGACGACGTGGCCGACGACCCGGGCTACGACCTCGGCACGGGCGCGGGGTTCTACGTCAATGCGACGCAGCAGCCGTGGGCGGCCCATTACCGCATGTACGACTACGTGGTGCATGAACTGCCGGCCTTGATCGAGTCGGCGTTTCCGGCCAGCGACGCGCGTGCGATCAGCGGTCATTCGATGGGCGGGCATGGCGCCTTGACCATTGCGCTGCGCAATCCGGCGCGCTACCGGAGCGCATCGGCGTTCTCGCCGATCGTGGCGCCCAGCCAGGTGCCCTGGGGCGAAAAGGCCTTCACGGCCTACCTCGGCGACGATCGCGACGCGTGGAAGCGGCACGACGCGGTGGAACTGGTGAAGCAGGCGACCGACAGGCTGCCGTTGCTGGTCGATCAAGGGGAAGGGGACGAGTTCCTCGCGGTCCAGTTGAAGCCGCAGCTTCTGCGCGAGACCTGCGAGGCGGCGGGGTATCCGCTGCAATTGAACCTGCGGCCGGGGTTCGATCACAGCTACTACTTCATCGCCAGCTTCATCGGCGAGCACCTGGCTTTTCATGCCGACGCGTTGAAGTGAACGTGCCTCGGCGCTGAAGCGGGGGCGACGCGGCCGGCTATGCGTCGGCCGCGTCGTTCGCGTTTCACCTGGGCGGCAGAAGTCCGTGGTGTGACACGGATGCCGCCGTCGGCTCAGGCGGGACAAGAGATTCGCCGCTCGCGTCGAGCGTCAACGGATTGCATGTCGATGTCGGTTGCATGACGGATGCGGCGCACATCGCGCGGCTGCAATCGATATCGCTCCGACGTTCTTCCGGAATCCCAACTATTGAAGCGCTTGCCCGCTATGTGAGCAATGCGGGCGAGCAAAGCCGGCGCACGCAGCCTGCCCCACCACCGGGCGGCATCCGTCCTCGATCGGTGCGCATGTGATCGGCTTGTGAAACGACGCGCGCCTCGAACCTGGCTTTCCCTTACGCGGAAATACCAGTCCTTCTTTCAGAAAGATACATTTCGCAATCCGATCGAAATGTCATCGACCGTTCATTTGCAGGGCGTTAGGATGGGCCCGCGTCATTCCCATTCCAATCCCCACTGAGAGAAAGCGCACCATGGCCGATCTTCCGCAGAGCAA
The DNA here is from genome assembly GCF_058803765.1 of Burkholderia sp. GW821-FHT14F03. Classification (NCBI taxonomy): domain Bacteria; kingdom Pseudomonadati; phylum Pseudomonadota; class Betaproteobacteria; order Burkholderiales; family Burkholderiaceae; genus Burkholderia; species Burkholderia sp. GW821-FHT14F03. Next base: position 71,337 of record NZ_JBXAPG010000011.1, on the reverse strand, counting down.
ACACGTCACTCAAAACGACCACGCGCCGCGCGCGCGGCGCCCGTTTCGTCCGATGCTGAAAGGGCTGGCGGGCGCGCTATGCCTGTCTGCCGCGTCGAGCGTCTTCGCCTGGGGCGACGAAGGGCACGAAGTGGTCGCGACGATCGCGAACTACTACCTGACGAGCCAGACCCGCGACGCCGTGAACGCGATCCTCGCCACGGACACGAGCGGCCTGACCGCCACCGACATCGCGAGCGAAGCGACCTGGGCGGACCGGTATCGCACCTCGCATTCGTATACGTCGGGCTGGCACTATGTCGACACGGAGATCGGCACGGGCGATATCGACGCGGCCTGCTTCGGGCACCCGCCGCTGCCGGCCAACACGCTCGCCTCGCAAGGCCCGGCGCAGGCATGCGTGGTCGACAAGATCAATCAATTCGTCACGGAATTGCAAGCGCCGGATACCTCGGACGCCGAACGGCTGATGGCGCTGCAGTTCGTGCTGCATTTCGTCGGCGACGAACACCAGCCGCTGCATTCGAGCGACGACAACGACGAGGGCGGCAACGAGAAAAAAGCGTCGGCGAGCGGAATCAAGGCGAGCAACCTGCACAGCTACTGGGACACGGCCTTCGTCCAGCAACTGGGCAGCAGCGCCGCCGACGTCGCCAACACGCTGATCCCGCAGATCGCGCCGTCCGACATCGCCGGCTGGCAGACGCAAACGCCGCGCGACTGGTCGCTCGAGGCCTTCGGCGTGGCGCAGCGCGATTCATACGGGCTGCTGCCGGCGCCCAACAGCAAGGGCGCGTATGTGCTGTCGTCCCACTACGTGAACACGGCGACGAACGACGTGGCGCTGCAATTGAAGCGCGCCGGCGTGCGTCTGGCGAAGGTGCTGAACGATGCGAACCTGAGCGCGCCGGGCGCGGCGCGGGCGGCCAAGGCGTCGAAGGCTATGCTGGTCTCGCCGTTCGGCGGGTAGGCAGCAGGCAGGCCGACGCGGACCGCTCCGGGCATCCGGTGGCCCGGCGGTTCGCGCGGCGCGGCGCCGTGCCCGTCCGCCGGCGCTCGACGGCGTCGCGTCGGCATCGAGCCGCAACCGAACATCGCCTTGCGCAGCGCCCGTCCCGGTGTTCGCGGCGGGTTGAGCGCGCATCCCGTTCCGCCTCGTCCCGCCCGCCGTCTGCTATCTCTGATGAAACAATCGCCGGGCTTGAGTTCTCGCTTGATGATCATCAAGCGTGCGCCCGCATGATCCCCGCATACTGATTCCGCAGTGGGGACCATCAGGGCATCGCGACACGGACAGCCGGCCCAGGCGCTGAACTGAACGCCCGGCGGCCTTGTCCCGCGCTCGACGCATGCCGCCAATCAAAAGAAAGCACGCGTTCAGAGAATGAGTATGAAGCTTGGGGGTAGGACGACGGCGCTGGGTCGCGTCGCACGGATGTTCATGGTGGCGGGCATGCTCGCCCAGGTCGCGCCGGCGTGGCCGGCCTCCGATGTGTCGCCGCATGTCGCGCCGCCCCGGATCATCGACGACCTGCCCGCCCACTATGCCGCGGATCTCGACGCCGCGACGCGCGCCCAGGTGGCGCGCGGGCGCTACGTGGCGCGTCTCGGCGATTGCGTGGCCTGCCATACGGGCGACAAGTCCAGGCCCCTGGCGGGCGGCCTGGCGCTGCAAACGCCGTTCGGCGAACTGCATTCGACCAACATCACGCCCGATCCGGCGACCGGCATCGGACGCTATCGCTTCGAGCAGTTCGATCGCGCGATGCGCCGGGGCGTGGCCGCCGACGGCCATCACCTGTATCCGGCGATGCCCTATCCGTCGTACGCGAAGATCTCGCCGGAGGACATGCGGGCGCTGTACAGCTATCTGATGCAGGGCGTGGCCCCGGTCCGGCAGGCCAACCGGCCGCTCGCGCTGCGCTTCCCGTTCAACCAGCGCTGGGGCCTCGCGCTGTGGAACCGGGCCTTTCTCGACGCTGTGCCCTTCAAGGCCGACGCCGCGCGCGGCGTGGAATGGAATCGCGGCGCCTATATCGTCCAGGGGCTCGGACACTGCGGCGCGTGTCATACGCCGCGGGGCCTCGGGTTCCAGGAAAAGACCATGTCGGACGCCGGGGCCGGCGGCCGCGACTACCTCGCGGGCGAGACCGTCGAGGGCTGGCGCGCGCTCAGCCTGCGCGCGCTGTGGACGCCGCCGGAGACGGCCGAGATGCTCAAGACCGGGCGCAATCGCTACGGCACGGTGTCGGGCAACATGGTGGACGTGGTCCAACACAGCACGCAGTACATGAGCGACGGCGACCTGCTCGCCGTCGGCGTCTATCTCAAGTCGCTGCCCGCCGCCGAGCACGACAAGCCGATGCAGGTGGCGCAAGGTCCGGCGCCGGCGATCGCGCCGGCTCCCGAGGCCGCGTCGCGGGAGCCGGCCGCGCTCTACACCTCGCGCGGCGGCTTGGGATATCTGCAATTCTGCAACGACTGCCACCGTGCGGATGGGGCCGGGGTTCGCGACGTGTTTCCGCCGTTGGCGGGCAATACCGCGTTGCGCTCGGAGGATCCGTCGACGCTGATCCACATCATGCTGACGGGCTGGCGTTCGGCGCAGACCGTGCGTCATGCGCGGGTGCTCACGATGCCGGCGTTTTCGCCGCTCGGCGATCAGGAGATCGCGGAGATTCTCAATTTCGTGCGCAGCAGCTGGGGCCGCGCCGATGCGCGGGCCATCGGCGCGGGCGAGGTCGGGCGGATGCGGCGGCAACTGCATGCGGGGCACGGCGGCGACACGCGGTTCGAGACGCCGCGCCTCGCCGACATGCTCGGCGAGCCCAACGCGGGCCAGCTCACGCAGGGGGCGCGCCTGAACCTCGACACGCGGCGGATGTTGCCCGGACAGGTCGGCAACGCCCTGAACTGCGCGAGCTGCCACCTCAATGCCGGGACGGTCGCCGACGGTTCGCCGTATGTCGGCCTCTCGGCGTTCTTTCCGAGCTATGCGCCGCGCGCCGGCCGGGTGATCTCGCTGGCGGAGCGCATCAACGGCTGCTTCCTGCGCTCGATGAACGGCAAGCCGCTGCCGCCGGACTCGGCGGACATGAAGGCGATGGTGGCCTATTTCGACTGGATGCGCCGCGAGACCCGGCCCGGTGACACGGTCGAAGGGCGCGGCGTCGGCAAGATCAGCAACCGGATCGTGCCGGACGCCGGCAACGGCAGGAAGGTCTACGCGGCGCAGTGCGCGATGTGCCACGGCGGGGACGGGGAGGGGGTGAAGAACGCCGCGGGCGGATGGGTGTACCCGCCGCTCTGGGGCGACGACTCGTTCAACCTTGGCGCGGGCATGGCGCGTACCTATACGGCGGCCGCCTTCGTGAAGCGCAACATGCCGATCGCGTTCCATGACCGCTTCCCGCTCGGACAGGGGGGCCTGACCGATCAGGAAACGGTGGATGTCGCGGAATATTTCACGCATCAGCCGCGTCCGGACTTCGCGGGCAAGGTCAAGGACTGGCCGAAGGACAGGAAGCCGGCCGACGCGCGGTATTGAACGGCCCGGGCGGACCCGTGGCGGGTCGCGGCTTGCTGCGCGCCGGCGAGGCCGGTTCGCCGGGCTTCTCCGCGCGCCCGGCCCGGTTGCCTCATACCGCGACGCGCGAGGCCGCGGGCGCGCCGTCCCGAGCGAATGCCGGATGCGGATGAACGCTCGCCCGGAAGTCCACGCGGTATCGAAGGAAGCCCGGGTTGCGCCCTGCAATCGGGTGAGGCCCAATTGTTAGGCGAGGTTTGATGATTGGCGCGAGTGAAGTGCGCGCAGCAAACTTCAATCATTGACAGAGCCGCGCCGTTTCGATGAAGAGCGGCGTATTCCTCGCTATATTACGTCCACGCGCACTCGCTTCGCGTGGCGCGCATGGTTGCGCGGGGGCTGCCCCGCGCGATTCGTCCGACAGCTCTCCAGAGATCCCGACGTATGAGCGCGCATCAAGAGAATAGCGACGAGCGTTATCGCGTACTGTCCAACGACATATCGGTGTTGGAAACCATCGCGCAACTCGCTCTGGAAAACGCTCGCCAGCAGGTCACGTATTTTTCCCGCCTGGCGGCGCTTGCCCGATACGGGACCGAACCCGAATGTCCCGATATCGATCGCTCGGTCCTGCTGGCTTCGATCGAGCACCTCAGCGAGCGCTACGAGCGCGAGGTGAACAACCAGGAAGAAGCCTTGCGCGCGGCGTATGCGTTGCGCGAAGCGCATCGGGACGACAAATGGTCGCGCGCATCGACGATGCCGCATTGAATCCCGATCGCCTGCGCACCGACTCCCGCCCCGCCCGGACAGCGTTCGTCGCGGTTCGACCCGCGTGGTGACAAATGCGCCCGACGTGCGGGCGGGGATCACGCATTGATATCCCTGTCGGCGGTTGCCCGGGCGCGCGTGCAGCAGCCGATGGCGGCTTGAGAGACCGCCCGCGCACGCTCGGCGCCTGCCGCGGCGCGGCAACTAACGAACGCCGCCCGCATCCCGCTCGCCGACGCGCTGCTGAAGACGTCGACGGAATCCGATCCGCCCCGGATCAGGTGGATTCCGGCGCGGCCCGGCGCGCCGCGCGCATCACCGGCTCATCGCCGCTTCGACAATCCGGAATTCCCCCTTTCGCGAATACGAATTGCGCGCACCGGAGCGCTCCAAGACACTGGCCTGCGACGTGGCATCCCGCGCCGCGCCCGCACAGTACGAGGAGCCGCACGCGATGCCCCCCGATCGATACCTGCCGCGCCGAATCAGCGACATCCCCCATCACTGGGCGCGCCTGACGCCGGATCACGTCGCGCTGGTCGACGACGGCCAGACCCTGACCTTCGCGGACCTGTGGGCGCGCATCGAGCTGGCGAAAACCTACCTGCGCGACCGGCGCGTCGCGGTGGGCGACCGCGTGATGGTGGTCGCGGAGAACGACGTGGCGGTCGTCACGCTGCTGTTCGCGGCGTCGGCGCTGGGCGCATGGCCCGTGATCGTCAACGCGCGCCTGTCCGAGCGCGAGATCGACGCGATCCGCGCGCATTGCCGGCCGCGCCTGATGCTGTTTACGCACGCCGCGTCGCCCGACGCGCTGCGGCACGGCCTGCGCCATCACGCGCACGAACTCGCGCCGCCGGGCCTCGGTCCGCTGATGGCGGGCGGCGGCGGCGGCACAGCCGAGCCCGAGCCCGAGGATCTTGCGCGGGACGTCGCCGCGCTGATCTACACCTCGGGCACGACCGGGCAGGCGAAAGGCGTGATGGTGACGCATCGCGGGCTGCTGCATTTCGCGCGGGTGTCGGCGGAATCGCGTGCGCTCGGGCACGCCGACTGCGCCTATGCGGTCATGCCGCTGTCGCACGTGTTCGGCCTCGCGACCTTGCTGCTCGCGACCTTCCACGCCGGCGCGAGCCTGTACCTGAGCGCGCGTTTCCGGGCCGCGGACCTGTGCGCCGCGCTGGAACGCGACGCCATCTCGATCCTGCAGGGCGTGCCGACGCTGTTCGCGCGCCTGCTCGCCCACGTGCAGGCGCGCGGCACGGGGCTCCGCGCACCGCGCCTGCGCTATCTGTACACGGGCGGCGGTCCGCTCGATCCGACGCTCAAGCGGGACGTCGAGGCGCTGTTCGGCCTGCCCCTGCATCATGGCTACGGCATGACCGAATACGCGGGCTCGCTGTTCATCACGCGGATGGCGCGGCCGCGCAGCGACTGCGCGGCGGGCGAGATCGTCGACGGGGCGCAGCTGCGGATCGTCGGCCCCGATGGCGGGCCGGCGCGCGAGGGCGAACCGGGCGAGCTGTGGGTGCGCGGTCCGGGCGTGATGCGCGGCTACTATCGCGCGCCGGAGCTGAGCGCCGCCGTGCTGCATCCCGACGGCTGGCTCAACACAGGCGACATCGGCCGGCTCGGGCCCGACGGCGCATTGTTCATCGTCGGCCGCACCAAGGACCTGATCATCCGCTCCGGCTTCAAGGTCTATCCGCTCGAGGTCGAGGCGGTGCTCAACACGCATCCGTCCGTGCGTCTGTCGGCCGTGGTCGGTCGCGCGGCGGCGGACGGCAACGAGGACGTGATCGCGTTCGTCGAGCTGAAGGAAGGCGAGGGCTTCGAGGCCGAGGCGCTGCACGCCTATCTGGCGGCGCGCCTGTCGCCGTACAAGCGGCCCGGCCGCATCGTGCGCGTGAGCGCGATCCCGACCACGGCGAGCGGCAAGCTGCTCAAGCAGCCGCTGCGCGAGCGGCTCGCCGACGACATGGCGTGAGCGCCGCCGCTCGCGCTCAGTCCTGCCGGCCCGCGCCGTCCTCGATCAGCAGATCGACGAGCCTGCGCGCGAACAGCGGCAGCGCATCGCGCTGCGCGACGCAGATCTGCAGCTTGCGCTCGGCCCATGCGTCGTCGAGCGCGACGATGCGCAGCGCCATGCCGCGCGCATGGCGGCGCGCGGTACCCTCGGGCAGCACGCCGACGCCGACGTTCGCCTCGATCATGCGGCAGGCGGTCTCGAAGTTGCTGACCTGGATGCGCCAGCGCAGCGTGCGCTGCAGGTCGGCCGCCGCGCGCTTGAGGAAGGCGTGGATCGCGCTCGCCTCCGGCAGCCCGACGAAGTCGTAGTCGAGCGCCTCGGTGAAGGCGAGGCGCCGCCGCTCGGCGAGCGGATGGCTGAGCGCGCAGGCGAGCACCAGCCGTTCGCGCCGGTACGGCATCACGTCGAGGCCGTCGGTGCGCACGTCGCCGGCCACGATGCCGATGTCGACCACGCCGTCCTGCACCGCGCGGATGATGTCCGGGCTGAGCCGTTCCTGCATGTCGACCGTCACGTCCGGGTGGTTGACCAGGTAGTGACGCAGCACGGCGGGCAGGAATTCGCTCATGGCGGTGGTGTTCGCGAACACGCGCACGTGGCCTTTCACGCCGGACGCATATTCCTGCAGGTCCCCGGACAGCTGTTCGAGCTGCCGCAACACGCGGCGCGCGTGCGCGAGCAGCGTTGCGCCGGGCGCGGTGACGGTCACGCCCTGGCTCGTGCGGCTCAGCAGCTTGACCCCGACCTGTTCCTCGAGGTTCTTGATGCGCGTGCTGGCCGCGGGCAGCGACAGATGCGAGCGCTCGGCGCCGCGCGTCAGGCTGCGCGCTTCGGCGATATGGGTGAACAGATGCAGGTCGACCAGATCGAAACGCATGGCGGGATTCCTGGAGGTCTCCGGCGAGGACGGCCGGCGTGCGGCCCGGCTGTCCGTGGAGCAATACGGGCAAGGCCGGTCGTCGGCCGGCCCGATGCGCCGTTCATCTTACGCGCGCCGCGGCGACCGCGTTGCGATAGGGGGCGTCGCGGGTTAACGCGCGCCGAACGCCGGATTCGCGAGAGACAAATGGCCGGCGCGGCGAGGATGCGTCAAGCTCGTCGCACCCCGGCGTCGCGACGCGCGGGGCGGCGCGCAACCCGCGGCGGCGCAACGGTGGTTGCGCCGCCGGGAAGTGCGGCCGGGGAGCGCGGCCCGCCCGCGTGCGATCGCGTCGCGGCAATTCCAAGGAGGCATGGCATGGCCCGTCAACCGAAACCCGTGGTGCGTTCCGACATCGCGTTCAGCGAGCCGGACCGCATCGTCGTGCGCGGCAAGGATCTGCCGAACGAGGTGCTCGGCCACATGAACCTCGGCGATTTCGCGTTCCTGCAACTGACGGGCCGCGTGCCGACGCCCGCGCAGTCGACGGTGTTCAACGCGATCCTCGTGACGCTCGTCGAGCACGGCATGACACCCAGCGCGATCGTCGCGCGCATGACTTACGCCGGTGCGCCGGAATCGCTTCAGGCGGCGGTCGCCGCCGGGCTGTGCGGGCTGGGCTCGGTGTTCGTCGGCAGCATGGAGGGCGCGTGCCGGATGCTGTCCGAGGCGCTGCCGTACGGCGCGCGCTGCACGGATCCGGACGCGCTCGCGCGCGACACGGTCGCCGCCTGGCGCGCGCGCGGCGTCGCGCTGCCGGGCCTCGGCCATCCGCTGCACAAGCCGATCGATCCGCGTACGCCGCGCCTGTTCGAGATCGCCGCGCAAAACGGCCTGTCGGGCGGCTACGTGGACCTGATGCAACGGATCGGCGACGAGGCGGCGCGCGTGTCGGGCAAGGTGCTGCCCGTCAACGCGACGGGCGCGATCGGCGCGATCTGCTGCGAGTTCGGCTTTCCGTGGCGGATCGTGCGCGGCTTCGGCGTGATGGCGCGCGCGGTCGGCCTCGTCGGCCATCTCGCCGAGGAGGCCGAGCGGCCGATGGCGGTCGAGCTGTGGCGGCGCGTCGAGGACGAGGCGTCGGCCCACCTGCGCGGCGGCGCGTAGCGCGCTCATTTCAGCAGGTTGGGCAGCCACAGCGAGATGGCCGGCACATAGGTCACGAGCAGCAGGAAGCCGAGCATCGCGGCGAGCCAGGGCAGGACCGCGACCGTCAGCTCCGTGATGCCCATCCGCGTGATGCCGCTCGCCACGTACAGGTTGAGCCCGACGGGCGGGTGGCACATCCCGACTTCCATGTTCACGACCATCAGGATGCCGAAGTGGATCGGATCGATGCCGAGCTGATGGGCGACGGGGAACAGGATCGGCGCCATGATCAGCACGATCGACGACGGCTCCATCACGTTGCCCGCGAGCAGCAGCAGCACGTTCACGACCAGCAGGAAGCCGATCGGGCCGAGCCCCTGGCCGAGGATCCAGCCGGCCATCTGCTGCGGAATGCTCTCGGACGTCATCAGGAACGAGAACAGCACCGCGTTGGTGATGATGTAGAGCAGCATCGCGCTCATGCTCGCGGCGTCGAGCAGCACCTTCGGCACGCGCTTGAGCGGCAGGTCGCCGTACACGCAGGTCGACACCAGGAACGCATAGACGGCGCTCATCGCGGCGGCTTCGGTCGGCGTGAACACGCCCGAGTAGATGCCGCCCATCACGACCACGATCAGCAGCAGGCCCCACACGCTTTCCCAGTAGGTGGTCCAGACCCGCTGCGCCTCCGCGCGCAGCAGCCTGGGGTGCGTGAAGCGTCGGCCGACCCGGTAGGCGACGTAGAGCCACGCCAGCGCGAGCACGACGCCGATGATCCCGACGCCGGCCGCGAGGCCGGGTGCGGCGCGGCTCAGCACGAGATACAGCAGGCCGATCAGCACGGCGGGCGGCGCGATCGAGAACGCGAGGCACAGCAACAGACCCCACAGCGCATGGCCGGTGGCCGCGAGCGGGCCGTGGCCGTCGAATTCGCGGAAGCGCGGATAGCCGTGGCGGCGCGCGATGAACCAGGTCACGAAGCCGAGCAGCAGTGCGAGCAGGATGCCCGGCACGACGCCCGCGAGAAACAGGTCGCCGACCGAGGTGTTGGTGGACACCGAATACAGCACCATCACGATCGACGGCGGGATCAGGATGCCGAGCGACCCGGAGGTCGCGATCACGCCGGCGCCGAAGCGGTTCGGGAAGCCCTGCTGAACCATGGCCGGCAGCAGGATCGAGCCGATCGCCATCACGGTGGCGGGGCTCGATCCGGAGATCGCCGCGAACATCGCGCAGGCGAGCACGCCGGCGAGCCCGAGGCCGCCGTGCAGGTGGCCGACGATGCTGGTCGCGAACGCGATCATGCGTCGCGCGACGCCGCCGTGCGTGAGGAAGCCGCCCGCCAGGATGAAGAACGGGATCGCCATGATCTCGAAGTTCTCGATGCCGGTGAACAGCTTCAACGCGACCGATTCGATCGGCACGGCGGTCATCGTGAACAGGTAGGTGAGCACGGTGAGGCCGAGCGCGATCGACACCGGCATGCCCGTCAGCAGCAGCGCGATCAGCAGGCAGAAGATGAACGCGGGCTTGCCGAAGCCGAGCAGCAGCCCGACCAGGAGGACGGCGACCACGCCGAAGATGACGCGCGTGACGCGCGGATCGCCGACCGCGGGCGCGGCGAGCGGCTGACTGTGACTCATGGATGAACTCCTTGCGGAACCGGCGCGGCGGGCGCGGACGCGGGCGCGTCCAGGCCCTCGACCTGCGCATGATCGTGTTTGGGCAGCATGCCGTCGCGCAGGAAGCGCCGCGCGACCTGCAGGAAGCGGAAGCACATCAGGTAGGAGCCGAGCGGCACGCACAGGAAGGCGATCCAGCGCGGCAGCTCGAGATCGGGGGAGACCTGGTCCGTGTGCGCGAGCGCCCAGACGAAACGCGCGCCGAGCGTGCCGATCACGCCCGTAAACAGCGCGCCCGCGAGCAGGCCGAACACGATGCACGCGCGCCGCGCGCCCGGCTGCAGGCGGTTGATCATCACGTCGACGCCGACGTGGATGCCGGTGCGCACGCCGTAGGCCGCGCCGAACTTGGCCATCCACACGAACAGGTAGATGCACAGTTCCTGCGCCCAGCTCAGGTCGAGCGCGAGCAGCCAGTCCTGCAGGTAGGGGACGCCGACGCCGGACGCATAGCGATGGATCACGGCGACGAAGATCACGAGCGTGGCCACGCCCATCAGCGTCGCGATCAGGGTTTCCTCGAGGCGGTCGAGCAGTTTCATGACGACGCTCCCCGGGCCTTACATCGACTGGCCGGTCGCGCGGTACACGTCGCGCACGAGATCGGGGCCGATCCGCTGCTCCTGGCCGCGATGCACCTTCGACAGCGCGCGGCGCCAGTCGGCCGTCTGCGCGGGCGTGAGCGAGATCAGTTCGGTCTTGCCGGTCGCCTTGATCTTGGCGAGCGCGTCGTCGTTCTCGCGCTTCGCGATCTCGTTCGCATAGCGCGTCGCATCGCGCATCGCGCCGTCGAGCGTGGTGCGCACGTCGTCGGGCAGGCCGCTCCAGAACTTGCGGTTGACGATCACCGCATAGCCGATATAGCCGTGGTTGGACAGCGTCACGTATTTCTGGACTTCGTTCATGCGCTGCGTGTACAGGTTCGACGGCGTGTTCTCCGTGCCGTCCACCACGCCCGTCTGCAGGCCCTGGTAGACCTCGGAGAACGCCATCACCTGCGGGATCGCGCTCAGCGCGCGGAACTGCGCGTCGAGCACCTTCGACGACTGGATCCGCATCTTGAGGCCGCGGAAGTCGGCCGGCTCGCGCAGCGGGCGGTTCGCGCTCATCACCTTGAAGCCGTTGTCCCAGTACGCGAGGCCCGTGATGCCCTTGGTTTCGAGCCGCGTCATCAGGCGCTTGCCGAGCGGGCCCTCGGTGACCTTGTGCAGCGCATCGTAGCCGTCGAACAGATAGGGCAGGTCGAACAGCTCGAATTCCTTCGCGCCGAGCGGGCCGAATTTCGCGAGCGACGGCGCGAGCATCTGGACCGACCCGAGTTGCAGCGCCTCGAGTTCCTCCTTATCCTTGTACAGCTGGCTGTTCGGGTAGACCTCCACCTTCACGCGCCCGTTCGTGCGCGTTTCAGCGAGCTTCTTGAAGTAATCGGCTGCCTTGCCTTTCGGCGTGTCGGCGGCCACGACGTGGCTGAACTTGATGACGATCGGTTGCTGGGCGGCCGCGGCGAGCGCAAAGGCGGACAAGCACAGCCCTGTGAAGACACGGCGCAGGTTCATTTCAGTCTCCTCCTGGTTGCTGCCTGTTGGCTTGGCAGGTGGCGCCCAGTCTCGGTTCTCGATGCATGGCGGGCAATACGTACATCCCACATTCGCGCGCGGCGCGCGGCGTCATGCCGGGCCCCTTCGCGCAGCCCCGGCGGCGCGTGCTGCTGACCTTCGCGGCGATCGCGCTGATCGTCGCGGGCGCGTTCGCGGCGCCGCTCGTCGCGGTGCGCTTCGAGCGCGAACAACGTCACGAACAGTTGATCTCGGACACGCTGTGGGCGCAGCAGGCGCTCGGCTTCGAGGCGCAGCGGCTCGTCGAGGCGATGCAGATCGTCGGCACGGATCTCGCCGCCGAGCCCGCCCCCGCGCTGTTCGCGCGGCGCGCGGCGGAATTGCTGCGGCGCAGCCCCGAGGTGCTGGCGCTGTGCCGGCTCGAACGCGTCTTCGAGGCGGTGCGGTGTTTTCCCGGCGGGGCGGCGCGGGCGGCGATGCCGCGTCCCGAGCTGGCCGAGACCTGGCGCGACACCGCCGAGCGCGCGACGCGGCTCGGCCGCCCGGCCGCGTCGCTCGTCGAGCCGCGCGCGGATCAGCCGCGGCTCGCGTTGCTCGTCGCGCCGACGCCCGGCGAGGACGGGCAGGCGATGGCCGCGGTCGTGTCGATCGAGCGTCTGCTGACGGCGACGCTGCCGTGGTGGTTCGCGCACGAGAACGCCGTCACGCTGACCGATCCGCGCGGCGAGCGGGTCGCCGTGCACGATCCGCGCGTGCGCGGGCGCGGCGTCTATACGCACCGGATCGAAGCGGGGTTCGCGGACCAGACGCTCTACCTGGAGGCGAACAGCACGCGCGGGCCGCCTTACCTGATCCCGAACCTGTTGAGCGGCGCCGTCGCCGCGTTGTCGCTGCTGCTCGCGGGGTCGGTGTGGCGCCTGTGGCGCGACCTGGTGCGGCGCGCGCACGCCGAATACGCGCTGCGCGAGCAGCAGGCGCTGCGTCAGGCGATGGAGGACTCGCTCGTGTCCGGGCTGCGCACGCGCGATCTCGACGGGCGCATCACCTACGTGAATGCGGCGTTCTGCGAGATGGTCGGTTATCGCGCCGACGAACTGATCGGCTGCGCGCCGCCGATGCCGTACTGGGCGCCGGAATTCTCCGAGCGCTCGGCGCAGCGCCACGCGCAGCTGCTCGCGGGCACGCTGCCGGGGCAGGCGCATGAGTCGGTGTTCCAGCATCGCGGCGGCGCGCGCGTGACCGTGCTGATCAACGAAGCGCCGCTGCGCGACGGCACGGGCCGGCAGGTGGGCTGGACCGCGTCGATCGTCGATATCGGCGAGCAGAAGCGCACGCAGGAACGGCAACGCGCGCAGAGCGAGCAGCTGCATCACATGGCGCGCGTGATGACGATGGGAGAGATGGCGTCGGCGCTCGCGCACGAGCTGAATCAGCCGCTCGCGGCGGCCAACAGCTACTGCACGGCGGCGTTGAACCTGATGGCGGCCGAGGCGGCGACGGACGAAGCCGGCGGCCCGCTCGACCTGCTGACCAAGGGCCGCCATCAGGTCGAGCGGGCCGGGCAGATCATCCGGCGCGTGCAGCAGTTCGTGCGCAAGACCGCGCCGTCGCTCGGGCCCGTCGCGCTCGATCCCGTGATCGCGGGCGTGCTGCCGCTCGTGCAGTTGCAGACGAGCCGCCTCGGCGAGCGCATCGATACCGTGCTCGACGCGGCGTTGCCGCCCGTGCTGGCCGATCGCGTGCTGCTCGAACAGGTGCTGCTGAATCTCACGCGCAACGCGTTCGACGCGATGGCGCATCTGCCCGCCGGCGAACGCATCGTGTCGATCCGCGCCGAACGGCGCGCGGCGGCGGACGAGCCGGCCGTCGTGCGGGTCAGCGTGCGGGATCGCGGGCAGGGGCTGCCGGACGACGCGCGCGACGCGCTGGAGCGGCCGTTCCTCACGACCAAGCCCGACGGGATGGGCATGGGCATCGCGGTGTGCCGCTCGGCGCTGGAGACGATGCATTCCCGCCTGCGTTACGCGCCGGACGGCGCGGGCACCTGTTTCTATTTCGATTTGCGGACGAGCGACGAGCCATGCGCAACCTCTACCTGATCGACGACGACGCGATCATTCGCGATGCGCTGGGCGCGCTGTTCCGTTCGCGCGGGCTCGCGGTGCGCGGTTTCGCCGACGCGGCCCTGTTCCTCGACAGCTGGCGCGACGAGGGGCTCGCCGCCGCGCCCGCGTGCCTGCTGATCGACGTGAGGATGCCCGGCATGAGCGGCTTCGAGCTGTTCGCGCAACTGCGCGACGCGGGCCTGGGCGCGCATCACGCGGTGGTGTTCCTGACCGGCCACGGCGATATCCCGATGGCGGTCGACGCCTTGCGCGCCGGCGCGTACGACTTCCTCGAGAAGCCGTTCTCCGACAACCGGCTGGTCGACCGCGTGGTCGCCGGGCTCGAATACGCGCAGGCGCAGGCGGGGCCGCCCGAGACGACGCCGGACCAGCGCCTGGCGAGCCTGACGCCGCGCGAGCGCGCGATCGCCGGGCAGATCGTGGCCGGCCGCACGAACCGCGAGATCGCCGATGCGCTGGGCATCAGCGTGCGGACGGTGGAGGTGCATCGGGCGCGCGTGTTCGAGAAGCTCGACGTGAAGAACGCGGTCGGGCTCGCGCAGCTGAGCGCGCGCGAGACGCCGGCTTCCTCGGCGTGATGCTTCGATTGCGGATATCGAGGGGGCGGCCGGGTCGACCCGGCCCGGAGCATGCCGCCGTGCGGCTCAGCGCGGCGCGACCGTGAAAGTCAGCAGCACCGCCGCGCTGGTAAGCGGCGCGCCCATGAAATACACCACCGTATAAAGGTTTCCCGCGGCCAGGGTCACGCCGTCGATCGACACGGTGTCGTCGGTCACGTCCTGCGCGATCCGCAGCCGCGCGAGCGGCGCCGGCGCGTTATACGGGCTCGCGCGTCCGCGCCACAGACCGATCCAGTTCTTCTCGGTGGCGGGACGATAGCCGGACAGCGTGTGGTAGCGAAGCGAGATCGTATTGGGCCCTGACGAGACGAGTTCGAGCGACACCGCGTCGACGATGCCCGTCGAGCCGTCGGGCGCGAGCAACGCCGATGCGCACGCATCGCTCACCGCGGGCCCGACGCCATATGCCACGGTATAGGGCAGGCGGCTGATCGATACGCCCGTGAGCACCACGCTTCCCATCTCGCCGTCGGTCGGGATGGCGAGCCGGGCGGCGGGCGCGGCCGTCCACGGCACGACGCTGTTCGGCCAGAGCGCCACGAAGTCGCCGTAGCGCCCGGGCTGGTTCCCCGGGAGCCCGGCGTAGTCGAGCGCGACCGTCGTGCCGGACGACTCCGTGATGACGACGGAACAGCGCGCAACCGTGGGCGCGCCGGGCGTCTGCCCGCCGGCGTGGCCGGCAAGCAGGAGCCCGAGGAGCGGCGGCGTCGCCCACCGGGCCCAGGCGGGCGCCCACGCGCGGCCTCGCGCTAGCGGCACGGCAGCGGCGGAGCCACCTGCCCGATCGGCAACTTCAGCCGGCGCAGCCGCAGCAGCGGCATCGGTTCGTCGGTG
Organism: Burkholderia sp. GW821-FHT14F03; assembly: GCF_058803765.1. Lineage (NCBI taxonomy): Bacteria > Pseudomonadati > Pseudomonadota > Betaproteobacteria > Burkholderiales > Burkholderiaceae > Burkholderia > Burkholderia sp. GW821-FHT14F03. The sequence continues at coordinate 56,182 of NZ_JBXAPG010000011.1, read as the reverse complement.
AGCGTCGACATCAGCGTCAGGTCCAGCCACAGCGTCCCGCCGCCTGCCGGCAGGTAAGCCGAGAACCACGCGCCGATCGCGTCCGCCCAGGCGCTCGTCATCCCGTCCGGCGCACCCGCGCCCGTTCCCGTCACCTTGCCCCTCAACGGCGCCTGCATCAGCACCGGCAGCACGATGGGTTCGAACGCGTCGTTCAGCGTGTAAGCGTAGGTCGCCTCGACCTGCACCGCGATCTGCGGCTGGGTGTCGTGCGGCAGCAGTGCGGCGAACAACGCGTCCAGGTGCGCCTGCAGGGGTCGCATCTCCGGCTTGCCGGTGGGCACCTTCGAGACGTCCACTTCGGCGGCGGCGTCGTTCGTCGGGTACAGCGGGTTCGCGAAACGAACCTCCGGCGTGGTGTAGACGAACGCATCGGCCGACGGCCTGCCGGGCACCAGTTCGCGGTTGCGTTCGACCCAGACGGTGGACCACGCATCCTGCCGCTCCAGGATGTCGAGCGCGGGGAGCCGTACGGTGCGCTCGGCGATGGCCTGCCCGTCGGCGGCCGTGAGGTACGCGCCGTCGGGCCCCGGGCCGGCCTTGCGTCTGTACACGTAATGGAAGCGGTCGGTCTCGCCGGCGGCCCCGTCGGTGGGCGTCCAGGGTTCGGCCGCGTAGCGCGCCGGATCGACCTCGACCACCGGCGCGCCCATCCCTTCGGGCACGGCGCCTGACAGCGACACCACCAGCGCGCGTTCGGTATCGCCCACCCGGGCCGAGCGTTCCTCGACGATGAACGCGTAGGTGAGCAGCGGGTCGCCCGCGCGCGCGCGCGGCTGCGGCGCGAAGCGCAGGCCGGGGCCGGCGGATTCGTGCGCGCCGCCCGCTGCCCGGACCAGGTCGTCGACGAGCCGGATGAACGACTGCAACGCCACGGCGGCATCGTCGATCTTCTGCTGGTCTTTGGCGGGCTCGACCGTCGCGTCGATGTCGGCGAGGAGGGTTTGCAGATCGCGGCTCACCTGGGGGAAGACGGTAACGAACTCGGCAAGCTGCGCGAATGCGTCGGGGAAGCCCGCCCGCAGCGCCGACCGCTTGCGCAGATTGAACTCGACCGTGCCGGACACGCTGTCTTGCGGGTAGTGGAACGGGAGCGAGTAGGTCAGCGCGTAGTCCCACCGCTTGAGGTCGGACAGCGCCGCCTCGTCGGGATCATGGGTGGGCGTGCCTTCCTGGGCGGTCATGCCGGGGCTTGCCGGGAACGCGCGCAGCACCATCGGCACGGCAAAGCCGCCGAGTTCGGCGGTGAGCGGTTGATCGGAATCGGGGGCGACGAAGCTGAGCCAGGTGGAGGCCTGATAGCCGTCGATGCCGGGAAGCGCGCCGATCTGATGCTCGATCTGGTCGCCCCGATAGGCCATGTCCAGTTCCACGTACGACACCAGTTCGCCGCCCGCGCCGCGCACCGATGCCGGCGCATTCAGCAGGTACGTCAGGTTGCGCGCGGGACCGGTTTGCAGCGTGAGTTTCGGCGCGCTGAAGGTGAGCGTCCTCGCCGGGAGATCCGCGGAACCCGTGGTGACGGTGCGGGTGAGCGGCGCACGGAGCGGCCGCTTCTGCGTATCCCGGAGCTTGCCGACGGTGACCGTCGTTTGCCCCGGCTGCACCGCCCGCGTCAGCGTCAGCGTGACGGTCGCGTCGGCGACCGCGGCCGACACCACGCCGATGCCGTCGCTCAGCGCGTAGTTGGCCGCATCGCCCGCGGCGGCGGGATCGAGCGGATCGCTGAACAGCAGGAGGACGGTGGCGAGCGTATCGATCGCGACGGTGGCGGCTTCGAACGTCGGCCCGAGCCGCACCACCGGCCCGAACAGGCGCGGCGGAAAATCGGCCCCGGCCCCGGCCACGTCGGCCGTGACGTTCGCGTGGAACTCCACGGCCGCGCGCGTCGTGTAAGCGGCCGACAACTGCACCAGCAGTTGCTGATAGAACGCTTCGCGCGCGGCGCTCGGATCGGCCTGCTCGCCCGCGAAGACGGGGATCATCCACAGCTTCGCGAGTCGCGCGAGGCTTTTCTTGCCCGCCAGGATTTTCCGCAGGTAGTCGTCGGACTTCAGTTCGCCGACGATCTGGATCGGCGCGGTGAAGGGCGGCGTGAGCACCTCGTCGACCGCCGCGAACAGTTGCGCGCACCACGTGTCCAGGTCCACGTCCGTGAAGTCGGCGCGCCGCGACGGCGTGGCGCTGATGCCCTTGCCGGTCGCGTAATCGTAGAGGGGCACGTCGGTACGGCTGATGAGCCGATTGCTCGCGGGTTGCGGGGCGAACACGGCCGGCTTGCCCGCATCGGTCACCGCGTACGAGATCGCCTGTCCGGCCGCGAGCCCGAGCCGCACGGCCCAGAGCGCGCCGCCGCCGCCCGTTGCGGGCGACGCGGTGCGGTCCACGCCGGTGGCGACCTTCAGCCGGAAGCGGCCGGCGGCCGACAGCGCCTGCTCGAACCCGGTGGCGAACGTGACGAGTCCCAGCGCGCCGCCGCCCGCGCCGATCGCATCCTGCAGCGGCGCGATCCGCGTGCTGGCGCTGCGTATGCCGTCGGTCGCCTCGAGGCCGGCCAGCACCGCGCCTCCGCTGCGCGCGAGCGTGAACGACGTCCACAGCGGGAACACCTGGGCCGGATTCAGGGCCGCGGGCGGCACGGCCAGATCGAGCGCGAGCGCCGCGGCGGGCGGCGCGCTGCCCGTCCCGAAGCGCGAACGGTCGAGCACGAACGCAAAGATGCTCGCCGCTCCGCCCGTACCGAACAGCCAGTTCGTCAGCCGGTCGACGTCGCCCGATGGAAGCGGCAGGCTGCCGGGCTGCCCGTCGGCGCCGGCAAGCAGCGTCGACTGAACGGAGAACGCGATCCTCGCCGGATCGGTCAACTGATAATAGAGCCGCGTGTAGACGTGCAGATCCTGCGCGGCGTTCTGCTGCACCGTGCTGGTGGACGTGGCGGGATGGTCGGGCCAGTCGAACGCGGCCTGCCCGCTGTAGCGCGTCTCGCCGTTCTTCGCCTTGACGTCGGTGACGACCAGCGTGTGACGCGTGTCCCGCGCGAGCGGCGAGACCGTGAGCGTGACGGTCTTGCCATCGGCCCCGGGCACGGCGGCGATCACCGTCCCCTGCGCCAGCCGCCAGTGCGCGGGCTCGCTCGCCGAGGCGGCGTCGAGCGCATCGGTGAAGACGACGACGACGGTGGTGCCCGCGTTCGCCGTCGCCCGCAGGAGCCCCTGGTAGCGGCCCGGATCGAAGCCCAGCCCGATGCGCAGTCGCGGCGCGCCCGCCTCGCCGCCGGGCGTCACGCGCCAGCTGGCCGCGACCGACGGCCATTGCGAGAGCGCGATGAGCGGGTCGGTGTAGCCGGTGAGGAGCGGGGCGTCGTTGAGCGGCGGCGGGTCGCCGGCCTTCGGGTCCGACAGCCGCGTCGCGAGCACGTTGCCGTAGTAGTCCTGCCACGAGAACGAGACCTGCAGGATGCCGCCCACCCCGAGGTACGGGCTGTCCTTCGCCGGCGGCAGCCCGGCGCGGTCGAACGCCGGAACCTGCTTCGCGAACCGGGCATACGGCAGCGCCTGCCCGAAATTCCATGTCTCGACCTGTTCCACCGGCGTCGCGACGCGCATCTTGTCGTCGCCGTTGGCGGCCAGCGGCCGGGTCGTGGGGCCGGCCGGCAGGCCGGGCGGAAGACTGGCCCGGAAGTCGACGTTGCCGTGCACCTGCTGGTTGAGCAGGCTGAAATTGTTCAGCAGCAACGCGGTGCCATAGGCGGACGAGGCGCCGTCCACCGGCGGCGGCGCGGGGCGCGACGCGGCGAGCGCCTGCACGCCGGGCTGCACGCTGGCGGTGCGCACGCGCGGCCCGCCCGGGATCGCGAGCGCACCGCCGGCCGCAAACAGGCCCGCCGTCAGGCGGTTGTGCGCGCCGAGCGCCGCCACGGGTTCGCCGTACCAACCGGACACGTCGGCGAGCGACGCGGTGTGCGCGTGCGCACCGGCCGTGAGCATCAGATCCGGCACGCGGATCGCGGCCGGGTGCGGCAGCGGATCGGGCAGTCCGCCCCACCGCGGATTGGCCTGGTTCAGCATCGGCACGGTGATCCCGAAGCGCTGCGCCAGATCCCGCAGCGCGATGCCGCCCGGCGGCGCCTGATAGACGCCTTCGCTCACGCGCAGCGTCACGCCCGCGCGGAGCGCGGCGTGCGCGTTGGCCTCGGCGAGCTCGGCCGGATCGCAGAACCATTGCCGCGCCAGGTCCGCGAGCGTCTGCGCGCCGGCCGCGACCGTCGTCGGCACCGGCGCCGCTTCCGCGAACAGCACCGCGTTGCCGCCGTCGAAGCGGTCCGCCGTGGCGACCGCGTTCATGTAGCCGGCGACGCGATCCTGGTCGGACTCATGCGCGGGTTTCGCATACAGGACGACGAGCGTGAGCGCCGCTTCGCCGCGATCGTTGAACAGGTGATCCGGCAGTCCGCGCTGCGCGGCGCGATCGTAGTAGTACAGGAAGAAGCCGCCCGAACGGGTGATGCTGGCTTCCCACAGCAGCCGCACGAATTCGGACGGCGGATTGAGCAGCGTGAGTGCCGGCTGCGCCCGGGCCTGGTCGAGCAGGTCCGCCGTCGCGCGTGCCGCGCCCGGGCGTGTTTCGGTCGACAGGTTGGCCTGCGCGATGCCCAGGGTCACGCTGGCCGCGCCGTCCGTCTGCACGCCCGGGCCCGCGCCTGTCGCGCCGTCGGGCGCGTAGCCCACGCGCAACTGGCCGTAGGCGCCGTCGTTCGCCTGCAACTGGCTCAGCAGGCGCTCCAGCAGCACGATCGCCGCGCCTCCCGCGCCGATCACCTCGTAGGTGGCGGCCGACGCGGGACTCTCCGCCACCGGCGGGATGCGACGCACCGTGAAATCGATCGTCGACGCCCAGCCGTATGCGGCCACCGGGCGCGTATCGGTCGCGCCGGTGGCCTCGTCGTAGCGCGCCACCCGCAGCGCGAAGCGCGGATTCACCGCGCGCACGGCGGGGTCGGGTAGCGCCGCGAGCGCGTCCGGCAGACGCCACAGGCGCAGCGACTGCCCGCCGGCCGGCGGCGCGCCGTACGGCAGCGACGCCGGTTCCGCGCTGAGCCACGGCAACGCCGAGGTGAACGGATAGGTCGCGAGCGCCGCGTGGAACATCTCGCCCGCGCCGAGCGCGTCGAGCGGCACGTCGAGGCGGGTCCGCGCCGCCTGTTCGACCTGCGCGATGCGAACGGCGTCGGCGGAGCCGGGCGTCACGCTCAGGGTGAGGTGGTCGACCGGCGCATGCTGCGCATCGGCGAAGCGCAGCCACGCCGTATCGACGCCGTCGACACGGTCGAAGCGGGCGGCGAACGGATGGGTGTCGAGCGTGGGCAGCGGGATCTGCTGTCCCGTCAGCGCGTAGAGTCCGGCTTGCGGCGGGAGCGTCAGCTGGCCGTCGGGGCCGCGCACCCACATGCCGCGCGCTTGCGGCACGATGGACCAGGTTTTGCCGGCGTCGGTGCGGCCCGACGTGGGGAAGCGCATGCCATGCATCGTGTAGCTGCTCGCCATGCCCGACAGGTGTTGCAGCGCGCCCGTGCGTTGCGCTTCGGCCAGCAGTTCGCCGACCGGGAATTGCGGCAGATGCGGCAGATCCAGCGGCGCGTCGGCCGCGAACAGGCCCACGACGCCGCCGTTGGCGGACTGGTCCGCCAGCACGTCGAGCGTCGCGCCGAAACGCGCCGCCACCCCGGCGAGGGTGTCGCCCGGCCGGGTCGCGTACCGGAACGGCGGCAGGGCGAGCGAGGCGACGGGCGCGAGCAACCCGGTCTGCGTCAGCACGGCGCTCTTCGCCACCAGGTCCGCCAGCCTCACGCCGAGCGCGTTCGCGACGTCGCCGAGCGTGTCGCGCGGCTGGACCACGTAGGCCGTCTTGTCCGGGTACGCGACCTTGGCGCCGGCGAGCAGCACGCTGCGTCCCGCGTTCGCGAGGGCCAGGTCGATCGCGTTGAACGCGCCCGCGTAGACGGGCGCCGCCGCGACGGACGCGAACGTATCGGTCGCGAGCGCGGGGCGGGTCAGGAAGGGGAAGCGCACCTGCGCGCCGTCGGCCAGCAGGCCGTCGGCGGCCAGCACGCTCGAGCCGGCCAGCAGGTCGTTGAACGTGACCGCATAGTGCGCGGCGATGCCGACGAGCGTGTCGCTCGCGACCACCGTATAGGGCGCGTGCGGCGCGAACACGATCGTCGCGCCGCCGCGCAGCAGCGTCGGATCGGCCGCGTTGGCGCCGGCCAGCGCGCTGGCGGAAAAGGCATCGTCGAAGCGCGTGGCGAGCGCGGCGAAGCTCGTCCCCGTGCGGGCCGCGTCGACCGCGACCGTCACGCCAAGCGCCAGCGCCTTCCCCGCGGCGAGCGTGTGCTGCGGATTCGACGCGAAGACGTCGTGCAGGGTGTAGGCGCCGTCGAGCTGTCCCGTGCGGTTGACCCACTGCACGATCCCGTCCACCTGCTCGCTGCCGTTCAGCGGATATTTGTAGTCGCGCAGCGCCTCCTGCGCGGCCTTCACCATCTGGCGGGCCAGCAGCAGGAAGTAGTCGGCGAACATCCATCCCGCCATCGAGAGCGGCGCCTCCGCGGCGCGCATCCGGGGCCGCGCGCCGCCCGCCTTCTGCTCGCGCTCCACCTGCACGGCCAGTTGATCGAACCACGCGCGCAATTCGACGAGCGTGTCCGCGCCGAGCGCGTTATAGCTGCCCAGCGTGTACGACGCGCCCGGATAGTGCGCGCCGTACTCGGGAAGCGTCACGCGCAGCTGCGGCGGCGCGGGAAAGTACGCGGCATCCGCCGTCGCATCCCGATCGGTCGGCGGGACCCGCAGATTGAAGCGGAACTGCGTCGCCAGGAAGGCCTGCACCGCATCGAGCGGTATCGGCGCGGGCCGGTCGTCGGTGCTGACCAGGACGTCGCCGGCCAGCCAGTCGAGCACGGCGGCGGGCACCACGTACCGGTCGACTTCCGCCGCCGTCATGTCGCCGCGCGCCGCGGCGACCACCCAGCGCAGCACCATTTTTGCGAGCGCTTCGAACGAGGTGTCGGGCGCGCTGCCCGACGCCTTGCGTGCGCCCGCGTCGCCGTCCTGGCCGGCGGGCGGCGCGGCCTCGATCAGCAGCAACGCGACCCAGCAAGGCAGCTGGCTCGCCGGTGCGCCTTCGGGCGTCCACTCGTCGCGCGCCGCGGTCAGCCCGGGCGCCAGATAGCCCCACAGGTCCGTGACGGCGCCCGGCTGCAGGCGGCGCCAGTCGAGCGCGGCGCCGCCGAGCCGGACGGGCGGCGACAGCCGGCGCGCCACGGGCGCGCGCAGCATGCCGCGCGCGGACCGGCCGTCGTCGAGCCAGGGCGCGGTGCCGGCGTTCTCGATCGCGAAGGTTTCCTTGAGCCGCATCGAGAACGAAAACGACAGCGTGATCTTGAAGAGCCCCAGGTTGATGCGCACCTTGACCGCGACGTCGACCGACGCGATGACGGTGATCGTGATCGACACGTAGGATTCGTAGGTCAGCTGCAGCAGCAGCTTGACGGTGACGTTGACGTCGGCCTTGACGATGGCGAAGTCCACCGAGCCGTAGATCTTGCCGACGATGCCGACCGTGCCGCGCAGCCAGAAATAGTAGTCGCCCTGCAGCTGGGTGGACGGTTCGCGGCCGGCGTCGGTCAGCCGGTACGGGTTCCACTTGGCGAGCACGCCCTCCAGGATGCCGACGGCCGTGATGCTGAAACCGGCGGACAGGATGCCGTATTCGATCGATTTGCCGAAACCCACCTGCATGCCGAAGCCGAACACGAGCACCGGATTGAAGGTGCCGCGCGGTGAAACCGGCACGCGGTTCGTGCTCGCGCTGGAGAGCTTGCCGAAGTAGAAGCCGGCCGAGCCGATCACCGGGATGCCGGGCGGAATGATGGCCTCGATCGTGAAGGAGCGGGAGAAATTCTCGTTCCACGGAAAGCCGATGTCCGCCTGGAAATCGCCGTTGGTATAGATCGCGATCCCGAACGTGGGCAGGGTGATCGAGTACGCGCCGACGGTGAGATGGCGCATGCGGTCGGGGAGGGTGATCTCCGCCTGGTACACGCCGACCGCATCGCTCACCTGCCGGTACATGATCTGGAAGTCGAGGCCCTTGAACACCTTGGCTGCGGGGCCGTCGAGCGCCACCCGCAGCCCGTACAGATGCGGATCGTTGAACACGGCCTGCAGCGTCAGCGCATAGCCGGGCGCAGCGCCGTTGCCCGCGCCCGATTCGCCGGCATCGATCTTCAGCACGCCGAAGTGGGTGCCGATGAGCCAGGCGCTCTGCGGATCGAAGACCACGGGCGGCACTTCGCCGGGCCTGGGCAGGGGCAGCGTCTCCATGAGGGCGATGGCTTTCTGCACCGTGTCGGCCGCGGCAAAGCCGGGTAGCGTGATGTGCTGTCCCATCGCCAGCAGGCGCAGGTCGAGATACTTGTTGCCGTTCCCCGGCGGCGTGGGCGCCGCGCCCGGCTCGCTCGCGTCCCACGCGAGCGGTTCGTTCGGGTTCGACTGCCAGAAGAACGCGCCCTTGAGCGACACCCTCACGCCACGGTCATCCCCGGTGGACGCGTACTTCACGTCGATGCCGTCGATCCGCGCGAAGCCGAGGTCGATCGGCCCGAGCAGGACGGAGAACGCGACCGTGTTGCGGTTCTGATCATTCTTGTTGAACGTGTACTTGAGCGCGAGGCCCGACAGCGGCACCGCGTTCAGGAGATCCCACGGGGATTCGAGCCCGAACCTCGAGCCGGTCGCCCACGACACCATGGTTTCGATGAGCGAGCCGAGCGTCGTGCTTTCCGTGAAGCGGAGCGTGGCGGTCCAGTCCTGCGTGTCGGGATCGGGACCGCGGACGATGCCTTCCAGCATGCCCCACGTGATGCCGTACTGCCTGACGCCGGGGCGGTAGTCGAACCAGACGGCGAGATCGATGTTGTGCCAGTTCCACTGGGTCTCGACCCGGCCGACATAGCCGCCCTTGGCGGAGGCGTCGGCCTGCGACGGGCTGAGGTAGCCCGCGCGCAGCGAGGCCGAGACGTTCAGGCCGGAAATGAACGGCACGGCCCAGGGCGACGCGGTGCGCCCGCTGATGAGGTAGGCGCGGCTGGCGGTGGGAATCAGGATGCTGAAGTCCGCGATTTCCAGCGACTGCGTGATCTTCCACTCGGCGGGAAGAAACTGGTTGAAGAGCACGGCCAGGTCGAAGGTCGTGCCTTGCTGCTGCAACGCGCCGAAGGTCCACGAGGTCTGCGGATCGTAGCTGGCGGAAACCGTCAGCAGGAACGGATGGTCGGCGCTCCCCAGCGCGATCTGCCCGGACAGGTTGCCCGTCACGCGCCCGGCGTTGCGGCTCGCGTTCAGCGTCAGGCTGCGGATCTCGATCGTCGGCCCCGGGAAGGTCAGCGTCCAGCCGACGTTCAGGTCGCAGCGCATCGTGTATTGGCCGGTGGCGGGCGTCACGCTCGCCTCGAACCCGGTGATCACCGGGATGCCCTGCGGGTCGAGCTTGACCCCGGGCAGGAAGATCGCCAGCAGGTCCGTCAGGCGGATCAGCCCGGATGCAAGCTGGCCGCGCAGCACCAACCCGGGGCCGTTCGCGCCCAGCGTCACCACGCCCGCATCGGGCCCGGAGCCGATCCGGAACGTTCCTTGAACCGACCAGTCGACGCGCCGCGCGGCCAGCGCGGCCGGGTCCTGCACGGTCACCTGCGCGCCGATGTCCTGCATCGTGAGCCCCGGGAGCAGGGACACGCTCTCCTGGGTCGTCGCGGTGATGCCCACGTACTGAATCTTGCCGGCGGCGGCATCGTAGGCGAGCTGCGCCGTGCTCACCCCGAATCCGGCGAGCGCGCCGAACGGCGCCGGCAGCGTGGCCAGCAGGTTCACGCCGCCGGCCATCTGGTAGAACTTCGCGATGCTGGGATAGGGGCGCGGGAAGTGTCCTTCCAGTTCCCAGATCGCGTCGCTGACCGGGAGCTTGAACGCCACCTCGACGCCGGCCGAGTCGAGCGTGCCGCCGACCGCGCCGACCGACGGCAGATCCGCGTCCGTCGTGTACAGCTCCACGAACGGGCGCGAGAAGCGCAGCCAGGGGAGTTCCGGCGGCGACCAGGCATCGTCGTGCGTGAAGCGGCCGTTCCCGACCACCGCGCCCTGCGGCGCGGTGAATGTGTAGACGGTCGCCATCCGAAAGCCGAGCGCGGCCGACGCGCCCCGCACCTCGATCGACACCAGGACGCCGTCGCCGTCGCGCTCCGGCGTGATGGTGCTGGCCTCGATCAGGAGCCGCTTCCCGGCGCCGAGCAGCTCCGTGTAGAAGCGGCGGAAGCTGCCGTCGGAAAACGCGCCGGGGACCAGATTCAGCGCCCCGTCCGCGCCGCGGTTGTCCTGGAGGCGCGCGAGCAGCGCTTCGAGTGCGGCGGAATCGTCCGTGACGGGGGCGTGTGGCCGCGCGTCGAGGGCGCGCGGCGGCATCGGTCCCGACGGCGCGGCGCAGGCGAGCGCCCGTTGCCGCGCGCGCGCCGCCGCCGGCTGCTGCTGGGACACGATGTATTGAAGAAACGCGGCGCCGTAGCGCAGCTTGTCGTTGTTGACGTCCCGGTAGAAATTCCGGATCGTGTCGAAATACCGCCGGTAGGGGCCGTCCGCGCCTTGTGCGGCGTAGTCCCTGATGTAGCCACCGACCTGTTCGGCCGGGTTCTCGGCGGCGCGCGCCGGCCACAGTTCCAGCGGCCAGTTGAGCTGGTTCGCGATGGCTTGAAGCTGGCTCGGCAGCAGCGGAACGAACACCCACGGCATCATCGGCGCGTCGGTGAGGACCTCGCGATACTCCGCGTAATTCACCACGGTGGACGGATACTGCACGCTCGTCGAAGCGGGACGCGCGACATGCAGATAGTTGCCGCCCAGGTTCAGCATGGTGTTGGCGGTATTCTGCCCCTCGAATACGGGAGGCAGGCTGGCGTTCTGCAACAGGTAGTTGAAGAGCGGCTCGGGGATGCTGCCAAGCTGCACGAAGACGACGCGGTCCGGGGCCGCCGCCAGCCACGCTTGCCTGGCCCGGATATCCTCCAGCGTGGGGTTGATCAGCCACGCGAAGCGGCCGGCCGCACCGATGCCTTCGAGGTAGGCGCGGCGAAACGCATGGCCGCGCAGCTGTTGCTGCAGGTCGGCGCGCTCCTTGTCGGTCATCTTCCTGGTCGTGCTTTTGCCGAAGACTTCGACGATCTGTGTCTCGCCTCGCTCCAGTTGCTCCTGCCACCCCAGTTCCACGTCGGTCGGGCCGCCTTTGATCAGCCGGTCGAGCGCGTCGACCGCGGCGGCGTCGAAGGTGTCGCAACTCAGCACGAAGGCCGACGCGGCGCCGGGGCGCGGCAACGCCCCGGCGCGCTGCGACGCGAACACGGCGGTCACGACTTCGAACATCCGCGCTTGCGGCGGCGGGCTGAACTGCAGATTGCCGCTGGTGCGAATACTGTAGACCGGCATGAAGGCCAGCGCGTCCATCGCCGGTGCGGTCGTGAGCCATTGCACGATCTCCGCCGCCCGCTGCTTGGACGGGTCGCCCGCATAGACCGCCCAGTCCGGGACGGGGAACGGGGTGCGGACATAGTAGGCGCGCTGCCGGAAGCTCTGCATGCCGAGCACGCGCTCGTCGGTGAGCGTGATGGGCGAACGGGCGTCGCTCGCGAACTGGATCTGCTCCGAAGCGGGCCAGCGGTAGGGCTGCAGCCGGAGCAGGTAATCGACCCCGATCTTCCGGGCGTAGTTCGGCGAGATAGTCTTGCCCTCTTCGACGACGTCGTCCGCGCCGCCGGTGAAGCCCAGCTGGACCCGGTCGGCGGCGTGCTCGGTCCATTCGATCAGGTCCACCTGGGCATTGCCGACCCGTCCGCGCGGTGCGTTTCCGAGTTCGGGCAGAAGCATGTAAAGCTTCGCCAGCGTATCGTTCGCGCGATTGTAGTAAACCTCGATGAGGCCCGTGTATCCGAAGCCGGGGGGCGCGCCGACGAGCTGGCGCAGGATGCCCACGGTGGAGGTCTGGTGCCCCGAGCCGGGCGTCCCGTCCACCCACATGCGGATGGTCGTGTTGCCGTCGCCGTTCAGCAGCCGGGTGAAGGCCTCCAGCGACTGCGCCATCTGGAAGTCCCAGCGGACATGCTGGCGCAGGTGGGTAAAAAGGTCGCCGAAAAGGGTCATGTCCGTTCGTGTTTCCCGGTGGGATTCAGTGAGGGGCGTGCGCGCAAGGCGCGCGCGGCCGCGGCGTCCTTCTCCTGCTCCTGCGGCTGCTGGTACATGGCGTACCAGCCCAGTCCCGACGCCTTGCCTTCGTTGTTCGGATTGCCGAACAGGTAGAAGCGGGTGGAACCGCTCGGCGGAATCTTGAGCAGTCCCATGAAGCGCAGCGCGATCTCGGTGAGCATCAGGAGGAACGCGTCCTTGCTGCGGTCGTAGGTCAATCGGATCTGGCCGATCGACAATCGCAGCACGTTCTGCAGGCTGATCACCTTGGCGCCGCCGCCGGTGCCGGGCAGGCGGATCCCCAGCATCGCGCGGTGAGCACCGGCGCCGGGGCTGTCCGGCGCCCAGGCGGTCAGCAGCCCCGCGGTCAGCCCGACCGTGCCCGCCAGATTTCCGGGCGTCCCCATGTTCAACTGATAGGACAGTCCATACCACGCGTTTCCGTCGACGCCGGCGAGGGGCGCGTCGGTGACCACGTTCAGGAAGCCGGCGGCGCCGGGCGAGGACTCGGCCGTCCCTTGCGTCAGCCCCTCCAGGCTCAGCGCGAAGTTCACGAACAGGCTGCCCGGACGCGGCGTGCTCGTCTGCATGTCGAAGCGCACCTCGGACGCCGAGAATTCGAGCGTCACGGCCGTCGGATCGGCGACCGGGAAGGTCATCAGCAGTCCGAGGTTCGCGTAGGCGAGCCCTTGCCGCAATTGACCGGGCTGCCCCGCCGGGCTGCCGAAGGAGAAGATGTCGAACGGCTCGTCCTTGCTCGCGCTGTCGCGGTTCGCCCGCACCACGGCGAAATCGAGAAAGCCGGACAACGCGAACCACGACGCGACCTTGCCGCTCGCGCCCGCGTCGCGCGTCGACATCTGCGCGCCGTCCAGCTCGATCTTGTTGAACAGCGGATGGGCGAAATGGAAGGTGCTGGTGGCCGTGGTGCCGAGGCTGTAGACCGCGCGGCCGCCGTTGTCCTGGTAGCGTCCCCGCAGCACGACGGTGGCGTACGGATTGCCGCCGGCGCCCATGCCGGTGACCGGCATGCCCAGAAGCTGCCCCAGCGTCAGCTGCGCGTGGCTCTGGAAGCGCTGGACCGCGGTGTTCTCGAACAGCGCCTTGAGCGTGAGGACGCGGAACTGATAGAGGTTGCCGGGCGCGGGCGGTATCGGCTGCGGCTGCGCGCCCGGGGGCGGCGCGACGTAGTCGGGGTCCACGTAATAGATCAGGCCGAACATCGAGCTGCTCGTCTCCAGCTCGATGGATTTCGCGGTGGGCCGGTTCGCCACCGGGCTGATCTCGATGCCGAGGTGATGCGCGTTGAAGCGGTCGCGCGCCTGTACGCCGGCCACGAGCCCGACCAGGTCGCGCGGGAGCTCGGCGATCTTCATCCGCAGGAACAGGATGCCCGTCCACGCCGGATTGCGTGCGATGGCGTTGAACTTCGCGAAGTACTCGGGCTCGGCCTGGTCGAGCGCGTTCTGGAAGTAGCGCTGCAGCCAGGACGAGAGCGCCGCCAGTTCGCCCGGGTTCGGCTCGCCGACGATCTCGCCGGGCGGCGGCGCGGGATTGGGCGCGCGGTCGGTCGGGGCGGCGAAGACGTCCTTCTGGGTCCACAGCGCGGGGTTGGCGACGAGGCTGCCCGCTGGATCGTCCGGATCCCACAGCGCGCCGCGCCGACCTTTCACGATCATCACGTCGGTGTAGTCGTCGTAGCGGTTGTTCTGCCCCACGTCGGCCTCGAACACCCAGTCGCCGACGTTGATCCGGTTCGAGAACGTCGACGGCGCATTACTCCGGCCGCTGCCGTCCGGGGAGAACGCGCCCAGAGACTTCGCGTTGGCCACCACCAGGAACAGGCTGCTGGTCGCGAAGGCCTGTTGAAGCGCCGCGCCGGGACGGCGGAAGCGCATCTGCAGCAGCGTGGACGACTGGTTCCGGGCGAGCAGGATCTGGTCCCAGCTGCCGTCCGCCTTGACGCTCACGAGCAAGCCGGCCGGCGTCGTCGTGTTGTAGCACGCCGCGTCCGCGGTGCCCGGCAGGTTCAGCGCATGCGCCTTGCTGGCGGCGCACTCAGGCTTCGCGCCGGCGATGCATTGCCGGCGCGCGGGGGAGAGCACCTCGCGCTCGAACTGCGCCATCTGGTCCGCGGAAAACGACGTGATGCCGTTGCCCGGCACGGCGCCCGAGTAGGGGACGATGGGAAACGGGTTCTCGGGCAGCATCACGGCGGGCGTCATCGGGCCGAACAGCGTCTGCTGCCGCAGCGGATGGATCAGCGTGTCGCGTCCATACAGCGCGGCCCCTCGGGGCTGCGCCACGTAGGCGGCCTTGCCCGTCGCGCCCGGACCGCGCACGACGGTCGCCCACGACGTGGTGTAGGTCCTATCCAGCAAGGGCGCGTTCACGTCCACGGGCGGGCCGACGGGCGAGATCTCCGTGAACGGATAGCGCGCGGCGTACGCGGGGGCGCGGGCGGTGAAGCGCAGGCGGTCGCCGGCGTGCGCGCCTTCGACGAACGGCATGAAAGACACGAACTCGGTGCCCTGCAGGCCGCAGATCAGATCGTGCGCGACGCCCGGCGCCGCGCCATCCGTGTGGAGGACGAAATCGCCTTCGGGCGCCAGCTGGAAATCGCGGTTGCCCTTGTCGTTGGGCGCGCCGCGATTGAACAGGAAGCGGGCCGCGTGCGGCTGCGCGTCGAGCGGCCCGGCGACCGGCGCGAGCGAGAGCTGCTGGCCGTGGGCGGTGGCGTAGTGCGACGCCAGCACCGTCGGGGCGCCGTTCTGGTTCTGTCCGGTAAACACCAGCACGCTCCGGTTTGCCTGGGCGGCGATCCTGTTCCACGGATCGCTCGGGTCGTACGAGACCGCGAAGCCCAGCATCTCGCCCGCGTCGGGCAGATAGCCGAACGCCAGGGGCAACCATTCGCCGAGCGCGGTGCGCACCGGATCGTCGTGGGGAATCTGAAACTGGAAGCCCCAGTTCCAGCCGTCGTGCAGGAACTGCCGTTGCAGGAACACGGTAAAGCCGAGGCAGCCTCGCGCCGCGCCGGACAGCGGCAGGCTGCCCGCGGCCACCTGGCTCGCCTGGGTGACGCCGGGCGCCGATGCGCCGCTGAAGAAAATACCGTTCGCGCTGCCCAGTTGCAGCGTGTCGCCGTCCAGCGTCAGCGTCACGCCGGCGCGCACGCTGAGCGTCAACGTGTCGGCGATGGGCGCGTCGAGTCGGTTCGAGACGTAGGCGCCGTTGTCGGAGATGCCCATCAGCGCCGTGCCGGCGGGCGTCGGCGCGTCAGGCTGGGTGAGCCACAGGAATCCTCGATCGGCCGGCGAGCGCGCGATGATCGTGTCCACCGCGCCGATGAAGGCGTCGAGCGCGGCGGCGGCGGCGAGGTCGGGCGGGCTGGCCGAGAAGAGGAAAGAGCCCGGCCGTTGCGTCAGCGCGGGTTCGAGGTCGATGCCCGGCACGGCCGGTAGGGCGGCGGGAAGCAGATAGGCCAGCCAGCCGGTCTCGGTCGATGCCCTGGCGGCGATATACAGCCGGCTTTCCTGGTACTGCGTGAAAAAGCTCATCCTTCCGCTCCCGACGGCAGATCCAGCGTTGAATTCGGGTTCCGGGAGGGCGAGGGGGTCTCCTCGGAGTCGATCGATGCGGGGAAGGGCGTCCGGGCCGCATGGCCCGGACGCGGCTCCTCGCTCAACCCGTGAAGGTCGTGCTGGCGGCGAGCGTGGCCTGCTTCGGATTGCTCTGCGCGTAACCGCCCTTGAAGTAACCCAGGGTGTACATGGTCCCGCGCTGGATGTTCCCGCTGGAGAGATTGAGGCCCCAGGAACCCTGGTTGGCGTTGCTGCCGATCGGCGCGAACCAGGTGGGCGGCAGGGTGTAGAGCACCGATTCCCCTTGCCCTTGCCACAGCCCGACCCAGTCGCCGTCGTTTTGCGGCGTCATGCCGATCGGCGTGGCGTAGCGGAACGAAACCGAGGTCGAGCCGTGGCCGGTGGTCTCGAGCAGCGGCGCCTGCACGGGCTCGACCGGCTTCGCGGGCCCGCCGTTGGACGGCGGGATGAAGATCGCGGCCACGATGTTCTTGACGGTGTTCCCCGTCGCAAAGGCGACCAGATAGGATTCGGCGCTCACGGAGATGCCCATGAACACGTTCGAACCGTTGGGCTGGTTGCCGCTGATGAGTTGCGAGTTGTAGGGCGCGGTGTTGACGGGAATGGCCGCCTGGGACGTTTGCCACAGAAACACGGTGTTGCCGTAGGTGTTCGGCTGATTCCCGGGCATCGAGTCGTAGTGGAAGGTGATCTGCGTCCCGGTGATGTCCTCCGGCTTGATGATGAAGCCGGTGGCCAGGGTGTTTTGCGAAGCGATATGGGTCTCTTTCGGCATGATTTCCTCGTAGTGCGAGAGGTTTTGTGGAACAACTCAAAAATCGAGAGCGAGGCGGGCGTTAAGTGTTTTTATGGGTTCACATTCTATCGATTCACTTTAATCAAAGGATTTGGATTAATCAAAGAGTATTGGTGCGGTATCCAATGGGGCCTACAAGATCTGGTAGGTTTCGACGTGGCGATATTAATCAGGCATGTGCTTAATAACACTGCGCATCCTTGATATTTCTGGATTTATTCTCGATTGACGCGCCGGCCAGGCGGGTTGGGCTGGGGATGATTCTTAATTCGTTTTTGTCATTTTCAGTAATTGGATTTATTTGGCTTCACGTGAGAATTTGTTGTTTGCGAATGAATCTGGTATTTTCAATCCGAATTCTTTCGATTCTGTCGTGCGCGTAAAGACGATTGAAAATATGCGGGATCGATTCACGCGGGCAGGGCTCCGTCGGCATCCCCGCTTCGCGTGCGCTGTGCGACCGGATCAAGGCCCGGCGGACCCGGGACGCCGCGGCGTCGCCCGGGACCGTTGAAAGGCGCAACGCCGAGGCCGCCTCAAAACGACAGGCGCGTCGTTCATCGATGCGCCGGATGCCTCGTCGATCGTGCCGCGGCCGCCGCATTCGACGCCCTGCGTGCAATGACGCGGCGCGCAGCGGGCGCGCGTCGCGCTCGAGCGCGACGACGGCCATAGGCGTGGCCTATGCCCGGCACATGCAATCGGTATTTCCAGCCGCCGCGCGATTCGCCTACAGTGTGTGCCCGAGCGCGCCCGCTTAAGCAAAACCGAAGGCGCGATTCGTGAAAGCGGAGTGCGCGGGACGCGCGCGCGCTCATAGTGCAGGCATATAGCGGATGCGAGGAGACGGACGATGACGGACGGGCAGCGATTCGAGGCGTGGGTGGACCGCACGGAGACCGCGGAAGACGACCTGAGCGCGTTCGGCCCGCACGCGCTCGCCGCCGCGCTCGGCAGCCCGCTGCGCTGCGCGGCGCTGCCGCCGCTGTGGCACTGGCTGTATTTCCTGCCGGTGTCGCCGCTCGCCGAAGCGGGCGCGGACGGCCTGCCGCGCCGGGGCGAATTCCTGCCGCCGATCGACCTGCCGCGCCGGATGTGGGCGGGCGGCCGGCTCAGCTTCGCCGCGCCGCTCGCGCTCGGCGAACGCGCGCGCCGCACCTCGACGATCACCGCGATCGAGGACAAGACGGGCCGCTCGGGCCGCCTCGTGTTCGTCACGGTGCGGCATACGATCGAGGTCGGCGGCGCGCCGCGCCTCGACGAGGAGCAGGATTTCGTCTACCGGGCCGCACCCGCGCCGGGCGAGACCGGCCCCGCGCCCGTCCGCGCGCCCGACGGCGCGCTCTGGCGGCGCACGGTCGAGGCCGATCCGGTGCTGCTGTTCCGCTATTCGGCGCTGACCTTCAACAGCCACCGCATTCATTACGATGCGCCCTATGTGACGCAGGAAGAAGGCTATCCCGCGCTCGTCGTGCACGGCCCGCTGCTCGCCACGCTGCTGGCGGACCTGGTGGGCCGCGAGTGCCCGACACGCCGGCTCGCCGAATTCTCGTATCGCGCGGTGCGGCCGACCTTCGCCGGCCAGCCGTTCACGTTGTGCGGCATACCGTCGGCCGATGGTTCGCAGGTCGAGCTGTGGGCGCAGGATCACGAGGGCTGGCTGACGATGCAGGCGACGGCGGCGCTCGACTGATCGACGCCCGCACGCAGCCATGCGGTTCACCGATGCCACCTTGCCGACCCTTGATCAGGAGCGTGCGCACGCGGCGCGATCCGAGGAGACCCCATGACCGATTGCCTGGAACACCCGAGCCGCGCGCTCGCGCACTTCGCGGCCGGGCTGCGCTTCGACGCGCTTCCCGTCGAGGTGGCCGAACGCGCGGTGAATCTCTACGTCGACTGGCTGGGTTCGGCGCTGGCCGGGCGCGGCGCGCGTCCGGTCGAGACGATCGCGGCGTTCGCGCGCCGCGCAGGCGGCAGCCCGCGGGGGGCCGGCACGGCCGACGTGCTGATCGACCGCACCCGCGCCGCGCCGTATTTCGCCGCGATGATCAATGGCGCGGCCTCGCATTTCGCCGAGCAGGACGACGTGCACAACGGCGCGGTGTTTCATCCGGCCGCCGTGGTGTTTCCCGCCGCGCTCGCGCTCGCCCAGGCGCGCGGCGCGAGCGGCCGTGAATTCATCACGGCCGTGGTGGCGGGCTATGAGGTCGGCATCCGCGTCGGGGAATTCCTGGGGCGCAGTCACTACAAGGTGTTCCACACCACCGGCACCGCGGGCACGCTCGCGGCGGCTGCGGCGGCCGGCCGCCTGCTCGGTCTGTCGGGCGCGCAGATGCTCGATGCGTTCGGCTCCGCCGGCACGCAGGCGAGCGGCCTGTGGGCGTTCCTGCGCGATGCGGCGGATTCGAAGCAGCTGCATACGGCGATGGCCGCGGCGAACGGCGTGATGGCGGCCGAGCTGGCGCGCGACGGCTTCAAGGGCGCGACGCGGATCCTCGAGGGCGCGCAGGGGATGGGCGCGGCGATGTCGTCCGATGCCGATCCGGCGCGTCTGGTGGACCGTCTCGGCGCGCGCTGGGCGATCGGGGAAACGTCGTTCAAGTATCACGCGTCGTGCCGGCACACGCATCCGGCCGCCGACGCGCTGCGCGCGGTGATGGCGCGCGAGGGCCTGAAGGCGGCCGACATCGAGGCCGTGACCGCGCACGTGCACCAGAGCGCGCTCGACGTGCTGGGCGCCGTCGCGGCGCCCGGCAGCGTCCATCAGGCCAAGTTCAGCATGGGCACCGTGCTCGGGCTGATCGCGTTGCGCGGCGACGCCGGCGTCGACACGTTCGCGCGCGACTACGCGGCGCCCGATGTCGCGGCGTTTCGCGAGCGGGTGCGGATGGTGCTCGACGACGAGGTGGAGCGCGCGTATCCGGCGCGCTGGATCGGCAAGGTCAGCGTGACGACCCGCGACGGCCGGGTGCGGACGGGGCGCGTCGACGAACCGAAGGGCGATCCGGGCAATACGCTGTCGCGCGACGAGATCGAGGCGAAGGTGCGGCGGCTCGCGGCGTTCTCGGGGGCGGCGTCGGATGCGGAGGCCGCGGCGCTCGTCGCACGCGCGTGGACGGTGGCCGCGCACACCACGATGGAGACCGTGTTGACGGAGACCCTCGCATGATGGCCGCATCACCGCGCGCGTGGCTGTTCGCACCGGGCCATCGCGCCGACCGTTTCGAGAAAGCGCGTGCATCGGGCGCCGACGTCGTGGTGTTCGACCTGGAGGATGCGGTGCCGCCGGACGGCAAGCCGGCCGCGCGCGCGGCCGTGGCGGCGCACCTCGATCCGGCGCGACCCGCCTGGGTGCGCGTGAATGCGCCCGAGACCGGCTGGTTCGCCGACGATCTCGCGGCGCTCGCCGCGCATCCGGGCGTGGCCGGCCTGCTGGTGCCGAAATGCGAGACGCGCGCGCCGCTGGCCGCGGCGCTCGAGCGCGCGCACGACGGTCTCGCGCTGATGCCGCTGATCGAGACCGCGCGCGGGATCGCGCGTCTCGACGTGATCTGCGGCGCGCCGCGCGTCGCGCGGGTGGCGTTCGGCACGCTCGATTTCCAGGTCGACCTGGGCATCGACGGCGACGGCGAGGAACTGGATCTGTTCCGCTCGCAGATCGTGCTGGCTTCGCGACTGGCCGGCATCGCCGCGCCGCTCGACGGCATTGCGACGGTCATCGACGATCCGGCGGAAATCGAGCGGCATGCGCGCCGTGCGCGCCGCTTCGGCTTCGGCGGCAAGCTGTGCATTCATCCGAGGCAGCTCGACGCGGTGCACCGCGCCTACGCGTGGAGCGAGGCCGAGCAGGCGTGGGCCGCGCGCGTGCTGGCGGCGCTGGCGGCGAGCGGCGGCGCGGCGGTCGCGGTCGACGGCAGGATGGTCGATCTGCCGGTCATTCTGAAAGCGCGCCGGATGCTCGGGCGCTGAGGCGGGGCGCGCCACGCGCCTTGCCCGCGGTGCGGGCGGAGAGGAAGGGCGCCTGTCGATATACCGCGCGGGGATGCGTGACGGCCGGTTTCGCCGACGCGCGGACCGGATGCGCGGGCGCCGTTTGACCGCATCCGATTCGTGGGTGACCGTTCCCGAAGCCGCTCGGTTGGTTCTCGCCTTGCCTGATGAGCGCGCTGGCGTCGCGCGCGCTCAGGCGTCATCGATCCGCATCCCGCAGCCGCGCCGACGAACGCGGCATGCTTCCGGATGCTTTCCGCCCATCCCGGGCAATCCCCCGAATTGACGCCGGTCGCCGACAGTTGCAGGATAAGCGGCGCATCCGGCGCGAAGCAGTCCTGCGCGTTCGCGCGTGCATGTGACGGCCGCATGTCAAGCCGACATGCCGCGTCGGGCTTGAAAGCCATCCGTCAAATCGTGAAGCGTTCCGCACCGGGGGGGCCGCACACGCACAGCCGCCGGGCCGATCGGCTCGCACGGCCGCCGCGCGGCGGTTCGTCAATTAGATAGTTTGCTATCGAATAATATTGCGATATCATCCCGCCCATGTCGAACCTGCATAACCTCCGTCGCACCGTCAGCAGCGAGCTGGTGCTGTCCGCGCGCAAATGGCGTCGCGTGAGCGACGGCGTGCTCGCGGCGTACAACGTGTCGGAAGCCTGCGCGGTGCCGCTCATCGTGGCGGGGCGGCTCGGCGCGGCGGTCAGGCAGGTCGAGCTGGCCGAGCAGGTGGGCATCGAGGGGCCGTCGCTCGTCCGGCTGCTCGACCAGCTGTGCGCGGCCGGCCTGATGCGGCGCGAGGCGGATCCCGACGACCGCCGCGCGAAGATCGTGGCGTTGACCGATGCCGGACGCGCGCTGACCGAACGCATGGAGGAAGACCTGCGGATGCTGCGCGCACGCGTGCTGAAGGGCGTGAGCCGGGCGGATCTCGAAGCGACGCTGCGCGTGCTGAACGCGTTCCGCGAAGCCGATCCCGTCGGCGTGGCGAATCTGCCGGCGCGCCCGTGACGCGCGATGGCTTATCCCACCCTCCGCGACTGGCTGTTCTCCGGCAAGACATTTGCCGCCGCGATGCTCGCGCTCTACCTCGCCCTGTATTTCCAGTTGCCGCGCCCGTACTGGGCGATGGCGAGCGTCTACATCGTTTCCAATCCGTTCGTCGGCGCGACGCGCTCGAAGGCGCTGTACCGCGCGCTGGGCACGGCGCTCGGCGCGTCCGCGGCGGTCTTCCTGGTGCCGCCGTTCGTCGAGACGCCGTTCCTGTTCAGCGCGATCGTCGCGCTGTGGTCCGCGACGCTGCTGTATCTCGCGATCTCGGACCGCACCGCGCGCAGCTACGTGTTCATGCTCGCCGGCTACACGATGCCGCTCATCGCGCTGCCGACCGTCACGGATCCGACCACGGTCTTCGACGTCGCGATCGCGCGC
Source organism: Burkholderia sp. GW821-FHT14F03 (assembly GCF_058803765.1). Taxonomy (NCBI): domain Bacteria; kingdom Pseudomonadati; phylum Pseudomonadota; class Betaproteobacteria; order Burkholderiales; family Burkholderiaceae; genus Burkholderia; species Burkholderia sp. GW821-FHT14F03. The sequence continues at coordinate 34,037 of NZ_JBXAPG010000011.1, read as the reverse complement.
ACCGAGGAGATCGTGCTCGGCATCGTCTGCGCGAGCGTGGTCGGCAGCGTCGTGCTGCCGAGCCGGCTCGCGCCGGCGCTGCTCGAACAGGCCGACGCCTGGTTCCGCGACGCGGCCTTCTATGGGCGCGAGACGCTGTCCGGGCGTCTCGCGGGCAAGGCCCTGTCGGCGTGTCGGCAACGCATGGCCGCCACCGTCAACGGGCTGGAGATGCTGCTGAGCCAGCTGGACTACGATCACGCGCCGTCGGAACTGCTCGCGCGCGCGGGCGCGCTGCGCGGCCGCATGCAGCTGTTTCTGCCGGTCGTCTCCGCGCTGGCCGATCCGTTGATCGCGCTGATGCGCCATCCGCGCTCGGGGCCGGCGGAGCTCGACGCGCTGCTCGCCGACGCCGCGCGCTGGTTCGACGCGCCGCTGCCGGCGCGCGCCGACGCCGATCGCGAGGATCAGGGCGACCCGGTCGCCGACGGCCTGCGCGCGCGGATCGCCGCGTTGCAGCCGGATTCCGCCGCGCTGGCGGACTGGGACGGCGCGCTGTTGTCGAACGCGCTGTGGCGTCTCCAGCAGATGATCGACGTCTGGCAGGACTGCCGGGCGCTGCGCGCGCTGATCGCCCGCGAATCGGGCGTCTGGCTGCCGCGTTACCGCCATTGGCGGCTGGGCGGCACCGAGCGCTTCTTCGATCGCGGCATGATGGCGTTCTCGACGCTCACGGTGGCCGCCGCGATCGTCGTCTCGTCCGCGCTGTGGATCGTGTCGGGCTGGCACGACGGCGCGGCCGCGGTCACGATGGTCGCGATCGCGTGCAGCTTCTTCGCCGCGCTCGACGAGCCCGCGCCGATGGTGTTCCGGTTCTTCGCGGCCACCTGCGTGAGCGTGCTGCTGGCCGGCCTCTATGTCTTCGTGGTGCTGCCGAACGTGCATGACTTCGCGATGCTGGTGCTGCTGTTCCTCGTGCCGTTCCTGGTGGCCGGCACGCTGATCGCCCGGCCGCGCTTCAACATGGTGGCGATGCTCGTCGCGGTCAACACGGCCACCTTCATCAGCATCCAGAGCGCCTACGAGGCGGATTTCTTCGTGTTCCTCAACAGCAATCTCGCGAGCCTCGCCGGCCTCGTGTTCGCGTACCTGTGGACGCGCACGACGCGTCCGTTCGGCGCCGAGCTGGCGGCGCGCCGCCTGCTGCATTCGAGCTGGGCGGACGTCGCGCGCGCGGCGCTGACGCCGCAGCTCGACGGACAGCGCGATCTCGCGTCGCGGATGGTCGACCGCGTCATGCAGCTGCTGCGGCGTCTCGCCGCGTCGGACGACCACCGCCATCCGTCGATCGACAGCTTTCGCGATCTGCGCGTCGCGTTCAACGCGCTCGACCTGCGCCGTACGCGCCGCAAGTTGCCGGACGACGTGACGGCCGCGCTCGACCGCGTGCTCGCGGGCGTGGGCGGGCACTTCCAGCGCTGCGCCGACAGCCGGACGCGCGAGCCCGCGCCCACCACCCTGCTCGACGACATCGACAGCGCGATGCGGCAGGTCGCGCGCGGCGCGCGCGCGGCCGGGACGGAGCCGGGCGCGGATCCTTCGGCGACGCCGGAGGCGCCGCCGCGGCGTTCGACCGTGAAGCAGCGCTGGCTGCGCGATACCCAGCACGCGCTGGTCGGCCTGCGGCTGTCGCTGTTTCCGGCGATGTCCGGCATCGGGCCGCAGGCGACGGAGGAGGCCGGAGCATGAGCACACGCGCCATGACACCACGCGGAGGCGGGCATGATCGGTGAAGTCGATGTGTTCGGCGTGTTCGTGCCCGCGCCGCTGTTCCTGATGCTGATCGCCTATCTGATCAACCTCGCGATCGGGCGCCTGCTCACCTGGGTCGGCTTCTATCGGCTGGTCTGGCATCGCTCCGTCTTCGATCTCGGCATCTACGTGTTCGTGCTGGCCGCGGTCATTTTCATTTCGCATCGCATGGTGGTGAGCTAACGTGAACGTCAAGCGCAGCGCAGTCTCCGTCGGCAAGATCCTGCTGACCCTGATCGTCGTCGCGGCGGCGGCGGTCGTCCTGTGGCGGATCGTCGACTACTACATGTTCTCGCCCTGGACGCGCGACGGCCACGTCCGCGCGGACGTGATCCAGGTCGCCCCCGATGTGTCGGGGCTCATCACCGCGGTCGAGGTCAAGGACGACCAGCCGGTCACGCGCGGCCAGGTGCTGTTCGTGATCGACCAGGCGCGTTACGCGCTCGCCGAGCGCCTCGCGCAGGCCGCGCTGCGGCAGCGTCAGGCGACGCTCGCGCAGGCGCGCCGCGAATACGCGCGCAACCTCGCGCTCGGCAACCTGGTCGCGCGCGAGGGGGTCGAGGAAAGCCGCACGCGCGTCGAGCAGGGCGAGGCCGCCGTCGCGGACGCGCAGGTCAGCGTCGACACCGCGCAGCTGAACCTGCAGCGCACGACCATCGTGAGCCCCGTCGACGGCTACCTGAACGATCGCGCGCCGCGCCGCGGCGAATACGTGAGCGCGGGGCGGCCGGTGCTGTCGGTGGTCGATCTGCACTCGTTCCGCGTCGACGGCTATTTCGAGGAAACCAAGCTGCGCGGCATCCATCTCGGCCAGCCGGTCGAGATCACCGTGATGGGCGAGCCGCGCCCGCTGCGCGGCCACGTGCAGAGCATCGTCGCCGCGATCGAGGATCGCGACCGCACGCAGGGCGCGAACCTGCTGCCCAACGTGAACCCGGCGTTCAGCTGGGTGCGGCTGGCCCAGCGGATTCCGGTGCGGGTCGCGCTCGACGAGGTGCCGGACGACTTCCGCATGATCGCGGGCCGCACCGCCACCGTCGCGATGCGCGAGCCGGCGTATGCCGGGAAGGCGGCGCCCGCTTCCGCGGGGGCCGCCCATGCGGGGGCCGTCCATACGGGGGCCGCTTCGGCGGCGCGCGCCGCCGGAGCCTCGCAATGACGCGCCGCCGGATCGCGCGCGCGTGCGCGCTGCTGCCGCTCGTCGCGGCGCTTGGCGCGTGCGTCACGGTGGGGCCGGACTATCGCACGCCGGACGGCGCGCTGATTCACGCGCCGCTCGCGCAGGGCGCCATCGCGGGCGCCGACCGTGCGCCGGTGTCGCAGCGCGCGCTGCCGGCGGACTGGTGGCGGCTGTACGACGATCCGCTGCTCGACACGCTCGTCAGGCAGGCCTTGCAGTCGAATACCGATCTGCGCGTCGCGGCCGCGAACCTCGCGCGGTCGCGCGCCGCGCTGGCGGTGGCCGATGCGCAGGGCGGGTTCTCGGGCGGCGCGTCGGCGGCGTTCCAGCGCGCGCAGGAATCGGCCGAGCAGTATCTGCTGTCGAGCAAGCTGCCGGTGGAGACCGAGGGCAGCCTGGGGCTCAGCGTGTCCTATGAGCTGGATCTGTTCGGCACGCTGCGGCGCGGCGTCGAGGCGGCGCGCGCGGACACCGAGGCCGTCGCGGCGGCGGGCGACCTCGCGCGGATCGCCGTGGTGGCCGACGTGGTGCGCGCGTATGTCGAATCGTGTTCCGCCGCCGAGGAGCTGGCCATCGCGCGGGATTCGGTCGCCCTGCAGCAGAAGCGCGTCGCGCTCACGCGGCAGTTGCGCGATGCCGGGCGCGGCAGCCAGTCGGAGGTGACGCGCGGCGTGACCCAGGTCCAGACGCTGGCCGCCGAGCCGCCGCGCTTCGAGGGGCGGCGGCGGGTCGCGCAGTACCAGCTCGCCGCGTTGCTCGCGCGCGCGCCGGCCGATCTGCCGGCGGGCGTCTTGCGTTGCGCCGCGCTGCCGACGCTGCGCCAGCCGATCCCGGTCGGCGACGGCGCGGCGCTGCTCAGGCGTCGTCCGGACGTGCGGCAGGCCGAGCGGCAGCTGGCGGCCGCGACCGCGCGCATCGGCGTTGCCGTGGGCGAACTGTATCCGTCGATCAGCTTCGGCGCGGGTGTCGGGTCGGTCGGCATCGCGGGCGATCTGCTGTCGTCGAAGACCAACCGCTGGTCGTTCGGACCGCTGATCAGCTGGAATTTCCCGGTGAACGGCCAGCGCGCGCGCGTGCGCGAGGCGGAGGCGGCGACGCGCGGCGCGCTCGCGAATTTCGACGGCGTGGTGCTGCGCGCGCTGCGCGAGACCGAGACGAGCCTCGCGACCTATGCGGCCGACACGCAGCGCGCGGATGCGCTGCGCGTCGCCTATGAATCCGCCCGACAGTCGGCCGACGAGACGCACCGGCTCTATCGGGCCGGGCGCGCGTCCTTCCTCGACGATCTCGATGCGACCCGCACGCTGACGAGCGTGCAGGCGCAAGTGGCGGCGGCGGACGGGCAGGTGGCCGTCGATCAGGTTCAGCTGTTTCGCGCGCTGGGAGGCGGGTGGGAGGGGGAGACATCCGGCGTGGCGACGCCCGGCGTGGCGACGCCCGGCGTAGCGACGCCCGGCCCGGCCGCATCCGGCGTGGGTGGGCCTGCCGCGGCGGCCGGGCGCGCGGACTGAGGCGCGCGTGCCGCGGCGGCGTCGATGGCCGCCGGCCCGAGCGTCGCGATGAGACGCTGGATGGTGCGCGGGCTGGTCAGGCCGAGCGCCGCGCCGACCGCATCGCCGGGTTCGCCGGCTTGCAGCGCGCGGCGCGCGCAGGTGTTGCGCAGCACGCGCGGGCTCATGTCCGGCAGACGGATGTCGAGCGCGCCCAGCGCGTCGCGGACGATCAGGCCGAGGGTGGCGTCGTTCATCGCGCCGCCGCGGGGCGCGGGGAACAGTCGCGCCGTCGCATCGGCCGCCGTGCTCGCCAGCCATTGACGCAAGGCCGGCAGCGCGAACGCCGCGAGCGCGACCTGACGCGCGGGCCGTGCGCCATGCGCGGGGATCTCGATGTACGGCGCGGAACCCGCCGGCACGAGGTGCGCGCGCCGCGCGACGCGCAATTCGTGGGCGGTGATGCCGGTCGCGAGCAGCAGCGCGGTGATCGCGCGGTTGCGTAGCGCGCGCGGCGCCAGCGCATCGAGTTCGCCGACGTGCTGCTGCAAACGCCGGTCGTCGTCGCTGGACAGGAACAGCGGATCGGGCTCCGAATCGGGCCAGCATGCGGCGAGCAGGTACGGCGCGACCGGATTGGCGTCGCGCACGTCCGTCTCGACCAGATGGCGGCACAGGCGGTCGAGCAGCTTCAGATAACGCAGGCGGGTGGTGGTGCCTGGCGCGCAGCGCGGCGCGAGGCTGTCGAAGAAGGCGTCGAGATGCACGGCCCCGAAGGTCGCGAGCGAGACGCGCTGCGCGCCGAGATGCCGATGGAAGTGCTCGAACATCGCCCGGTGCTGGATCACCGAGCGCGCGGCGAACGGCCGTCGGTGCGCGCCGACGGCGGCGGTTTCCTGCCAGCGCTGGTAGGCGTCGAGGGGCGTATGGAGCCAGGCATGTCGATCGGGCATCGCTACTTTATATACTGATTTCACGATGACGCAACCGAAACGCGAATCTTCGATTCGCGCGACCTTCCATGCCGGCAGGCGGCGCGTTGCTCGGGCCCGCCGCTTTCGTGCTAAGATGCATCACATTTGTAATGCACGAGGTGCGTGATGAAGACTGCCACCATGCCGGCGCTGCGTGTCGATCCGGAACTGCGCCAGGCGGCCGAAGCCGAACTGGCCGAGCATGAAACGCTGTCCGCGTTCATGGAAGAGGCGTTGCGCGATGGCATCGCGCGGCGTCGCCTGCAGCGCGAATTCGTGGCCCGCGGGCTGGCGGCGCGCGAGGAAGCGCGCCGCACGGGCGTCTACCATGACGCCGACGACGTGCACGACGAACTCGACGCGATGTTGCAGGCCGCCCGCGCCGCGAAGGCGGCCGGTTGAGCTATCGCGTCCGCTATACCCGCGCGGCGCGCGAGGACCTGGTCCGCTTGTACCGCTTCTGGCTCGACGAGGATCTCGACACCGCGGAACGGGCGCTCGCGACCATCCGCCAGAGCCTGACGATCCTGCAGACCTTTCCCTTCACCTGCCGCAAGGTCGATGCGCGCAATCCGTTCCTGCGCGAGTTGATCGTCTCGTTCGGCGCGTCGGGCTACGTCGCGCTGTTCGAGATCGAGGATGACCGGCAGGTCACGATCCTCGCGATCCGTCATCAGCGCGAAGACGATTACCACTAACCCCCCGAGTCACGGAATCGCTCACCGAGGCGGTCTCACCGAGGCAGGTCGCGGCGGCGCGTTCAGGCCGCCGGCACGCGCACGCTCATCGTCGTGCCGGCGCCCGGCGCGCTGCGCACGCTGAGCGTGCCGCCGTGCGCCTCGATGATCTTGCGGGCGAGCAGGAAGCCGAGCCCCGTGCCGGCGCTCGCCGTCGCATGCGCGCGGAAGTACGGCGTGCCGAGCCGGGCCAGCTCGGCCTCGTTCATGCCGACGCCCTGGTCGATGATGTCGATCACGCACGCGTGCGCGTCGCGCGTCGCGGTGACGGCCACGGGATGATGCTCGGGCGAGTAGCGCAGGCCGTTGACGACGAGATTGCCGATCGCGAGGCCGAACAGGGTCGGGTCCACGCGGCACGCGGTGTCGGGCGGTTCGATCCGGCAGCGGATGCGCGCGAGCGCGCGGCCGTCGTCGAGCGCGTCGAGCGTGTGGTGCAGGAACGCCTGCAGCCCGACCGGTTCGCGCGACAGGGCCGCCATCCGATAATCGAGCGCCTCCGAGACGAGGAACTTGTCCACCAGCGCGAACAGGCCGTCGGCCCGCGTGCGGATCTGGGCGAGGCGCTCGCGATCGGGGTCCGCGAGCGGCGCGAGCTTGAGGCCGAGCCACTGCGCCGCGCGCGAGATCGCGGCGAGCGGCGTGCGGAATTCGTGCGACAGCATCGCAACCAGTTGCCGTTGTTCGCCCGCGCGTTGCGCGGCGGCGAGCGCCGCCTGTTCGGCGCGCAGCTTGTCGTGCTGGATCTGCTTGACGCGCCAGGCAAGCGCGAGATTGAGCAGCAGCACGTGCACGAGCGAGCCGACCTGATAGCCGTTGAGGGTGATCCAGTTGAGCGGCACCGCCCCGACCGCCATGCCCGCCTGCAGGCCCGCGCTCAGCATGGCGCAGATGAACGCGAGGAAGTACAGGTACAGCAGCGGCTGCCGGGGTTCGCGCGCGATGCGCCACAGCACGATGCCCGGCAGCACCGCGAGCGTGAGCAGCGCCGCGGAACCGTTCGAGACATTGGCGAAGACCCGATAGGCCGGTGACACGACGCTGAACATGCCGGGAATCAGCAGGCCGGCCCAGACCATCATCGTGCGGTGCACGCGGGGCATGTGGCGGCCCAGGTCGAGGAAGCGGTCCCACATCAGGATCGCGGTCAGGGTGCCGGTCATCGAGCCGAGCCCCGTCAGCGCGACCAGCCAGCGCGGATCGTCGGGCGCGAACACGACGGCCGCATAGCCGTTCAGCGTCAGGTACGACACGAACAGCGTGACCACGTACATGGCGTAGGCGAGCAGCGACGCGTCGCGCAGCCAGCTGCCCAGCAACGCATACATGACGATCGACAGCAGCAGCATGCCGAAGTAGCCGCCGTAGGCGAAATTGCCGCGCGTTTCCTTGCCGATGAATGCGTCGGGATCCCACACCTCGCCGAAGAACGACAGCGTGCTGATCGAGGCGACGCGCACGTAGAGCGTGCGCGGCTGCGTGTCCGGCAGATGCAGCCGCAGCGTGTGCAGGCGGGTCGGCAGCGGCCGTTGCGCATAGGGCACCGTGCGTCCCAGCCGGACTTCGCTGAAGCCGCCCGCCGCTTGCGGCAGATAGACGCGGACGTCGTCGAGGTAGGCCTGCCCGAGTTCCAGGACCCAATCCGCGCGCGCCTGCGCCGTGCGCGCGACGGTGACGCGATACCACTGGGCGGCGGCGCTGTAGCCGCCGGTGCTGAAGCCGGGCAGTGGCGCGAAGGCGGCCGTGCGGGCGATCTCGTCCACGCCGAGGCGGCCGTCCGGATCGATGTGGCGCGCGAGGTGGCCGGCGAGCGTGGCCTGTCTGGTGTCGGCCGTGAGCACGAGCGGCGGCGCGACGGCCGCGGCGCGGCACGCCGCGGCCGGGAGCAGCAGGCACAGCGCGAGCCATCCGACGCACTGCGCGAGCGATCGGACGGCGCGTGAGCGCGCGCCGCGCATCACGCCGGTCCCGGCATCGGGACCACGCTGCCCGGCGCCGCGAACAGGTAGCCGAGCCCGTAGCTCGGCCGGATCGGGAATTCGAGCCCGGCCGCGTGGCGGACCTTGCCGCGCAGGCGGCGCACGCAGTTGTCGAGGTTGCGCAGGCTGGACAGGGTTTCCTGCTTGCCCATGCTCGCGAGGAGATCGCTGCGCTCGACCGGCGTGCCCGCGCGCTCGAACAGCGGCCGCAGGAAGGCCGCTTCCGCCGGCGTGATCGCGATGCGCGTGCCGGCCGGCGTGGTGAGCAGGCAGACGTGCGGCGTCAGCGTCCAGTGGTCGGCCGCGGGCGCGGCGGCTACCGGTGCGCCGGCCGCCGGTGCGCCGGCCGCCGGATCGCCGGCCGCCGGTGCGTGCATCGCGTCGCGCCGCCGCAGCACGGCGCGGCAGGTCGCCTCGATCACGTCGAGCGAGGCGTTCTTGGCAAGATAGGCGTCGGCGCCGGCCGTGAGGCTGTCGACCTGGGTGTGCGTCGAGTCGAGGCTCGTCAGCATCACGATGCCGATGTCGGGTCGGGTGCGATGCAGCCAGCGCGCCGTCTCCACGCCGTCCGCGCCGGGCAGCAGCACGTCGAGCACGACGAGATCGAGGCGCGCGGTCGTCACGCCGAGTTGTAATGCTTCGGCGCTATGGTAGCCGCGCGCGTCGAAACCCCGGCTGCACAGGAAATCCACCAGGTCGTCGCACAGTCCCACGTCGTCTTCCACGACGGCAAGGCCGGGCGCATGGATGCGGCTCGTCAAGATCGACTCCTGGAGAGGTGGTGGAAGGGGGGCGAAATGTAGCAAGATCCGGCCGGCTCGTGGGGAAAAGCCGCTGCGGCGAAGCCGCGGGCGCACCGGTCGAGCGGCGGGGCGCGGCGCGGCCGCGACGGGGCACGATACGGCGCCCGGCGCGCGCGACGGATAGGCGCGGCGGCGCGCGAACGCGCCGCCGCAATCCGCGCCCGGGCGGGCGCCGGCTGGCCGACGACAGGCCCGTTGCCCAAGGCGGGCCGAGCAGGATGACACCTCTCGCGCAGCGTCATACGATGTCCTTCGTCCCCATAGCGACCCGTCTCGGCGGGCCGTTCGCCGTCGGCGGTGGTGGCCGACAGAATTGGACAGAATTTAGCAAAAAAAGAAGCTCGCGGATCGCGATTGTTGACGTTAATTTATGCGGCCGTTGTGAACGACCAAGGATACAGATGACGCGGACAGGACGATGGGCAGTGACGCTGACGACGCTCGCGCTGAGCATGGCGCTGAGCGCGTGCGACGGCGGAGAGGGCGTGCGCGCCGCGACCGCGTCGCGGGCGGCGGACGCGCCGTCGCCGTCGCCGTCGTCGTCGCGCCGTCTCGCGCCGTGGGATGCGCGTGCGCCCGTCTGGCCCGACGAGCACTGCCGCCGCTGCACGGTCGCGGCGGCGATCCGGTCGCGCTATGCGCCGGCGGCGGGCGCCGCTGCGCCGGGCGTGGGGCCCATGCGCTCGCCGCTGCCCGGGGGGCGCGCCGGCGTGTTGCGCGCGCAGGCGCAGTGGGAGACATGATCGGGTACGCGTCCGAGCTTGGGCGCGATGGGTGGCGTGAGCGCGTCCCACGGGGCAGGCCGACGATAAATGCCGGTCGACATCCATGCGCTGGTGCAACACCCGGATCACGTCCAGCGAGTGCGCCGTTTCACGATGGAACACCCGATGCGAACCGACCGGGTAGCGCCGATAGCGCGCCGGGATTACAGCGAGAGCCGGCCTCACGCTGTTCTCGAAGCGTCGGCGCCAGCGGAATTCGCCCGGCAACCGGGGATTTCGGTGGGGCCGGCTGGCGCTGAAACGCCGCAAAACTCACCCTGGATCAGATCCAGGATTCCTAAAGCGGATCAGCCAGGCGCAATTCGTGAATCAGGCCGATGAGCGCACGCAGGCGCGCTGGCACGAAGCGATGTCCCGAGTAGTACAGCCTCAGTCCGCCGAACGACGGACACCACGGAACCAGCAAGGGCACCAGCGCGCCGGTCGTCAACTCTTCCTCGATCAACCATTCGGAGAGGAAGCCGACACCCAGTCCCAGTAGTACGGACTGCTTGATGGCCGACAGCTCGTTGAGCGCGAAGCGCACGGGTAAATCCATCTGCAGTTTCTGGCCGCTCTTCTCCAGTTCCCAGCGGTAGATGCCGCCGTGCGACATGTGCATGCCGATGCTCTGGTGCTGGAGCAGGTCGCGCGGGTGCATCGGGATGCCGTGGCGATCGAGGTAGTCGGGCGTGGCGACGACCAGCATGCGGAGGTCGCGCGACAGCGGCACGGCGATCATGTCCTGCGGAACTGACTCGGCCAGACGAATGCCGGCGTCGAAGCCATCGGCCACGATGTCGATCATGCGTGATTCGCTCACGATGTCGATGCGTATCCCGGGATAGCGCTGCGCGTACGCCAGGAAAAGCGGCTCCAGCAGCAGGGTGGCCACACCCTGCGGGGCGTTGATGCGCAACGTGCCGCTGGGCAGATCCGGGCCGGTGCCGGCTTCTTCCCCCGCGCTCTGGATTTCGGCGAGCGCCGGCGCAATACGCTCCACATAGCGCTGCCCCGCGTCGGTGAGGGCCACGCTGCGCGTCGAGCGGTTGAAGAGGCGCACCTTCAGGCGCGCCTCCAGCCCGGCCACGGCGCTGCTGACGGCGGTGGTGGACATGCCCAGCGCTTGCGCCGCGCCTCGAAAGCTGCGGCGACGCGCGACGGCCAGCACCGCTTCCAGTTCGGTCATGCCGGTTCGGTGCATGGATTGTCCTGATTTTCCGGATACATCATCAACAATAAGGCGTCTTTTCAGAACAGTAACACTTTCCTAGACTGCGTTGCATTCCCCCTCTCGAAGAGATCCGCCATGCAACGTGTTGAGCACCTCTACATCAACGGCGAATTCGTCAAGCCGCACGGCCAGGAATGGTTCGACCTGCACAACCCGAGCACCGAGGAAGTCATCGGCCAGGTGCGGCTGGGCGACGCGCAGGACGCGCAGCGCGCCATCGCGGCGGCCCAGGCCGCCTTTCCCGCCTGGTCGCGCACCACGCGCGAAGCGCGCATCGCAGCCTTGCGGCGCATGCACCGGGCCGTGGCGGCACGCGAAGAGGAACTGATGGAAGTCATCCTGATGGAATACGGCGCGCCGACGACGCGCGGGCGCTGGATGGCAACCTATCCGGCCGCGGTCATCTCCGAGGCCATCGACGCACTGGCGTCCTTCGCGTTCGAGGAGCAGGCCGGCGAAGCCACGGTGATCCATACGCCCGTGGGCGTCGCGGGCCTGATCACGCCCTGGAACAGCAATGCGGGCTTCATCTGCAACAAGCTGGCCACCGCGCTGGCGGCGGGCTGCACCGCCGTCATCAAACCCAGCGAGATGAGCGCCTTGCAGACGCAGGTCGTGGCCGAGGCCTTGCACGAAGCGGGCCTGCCCCCGGGCGTTTTCAACATCGTCAATGGCCGTGGCGATGTCGTCGGCGAGGAGATCGCGCGCCACCCCGGCGTGGCCAAGATCTCGTTCACGGGTTCATCCGCGGTGGGGCAGCATCTGGTGGGCGCCGGCGCCGCCACGATGAAGCGCGTGACGCTGGAGTTGGGCGGCAAGTCGCCGACCGTGGTGCTGGACGATGCGGATTTTGCCGCCGCCATGCCGCTGGTGCTGATGGCGGGCTTCATGAACAGCGGCCAGGCTTGCATCGCGGGCACGCGCATCCTCGTGCCGCGCGGCCGCCTGGCCGAGTTCGAGCAGGTCGCAAAGGAGGCGGTCTCGCACGTCCGCTCCGGCGACCCACGCCTGCCCGACACCGACATCGGCCCGATGGTGAGCAAGAAGCAATGGGAACGGGTGCAGCGCTACATTCGCATCGGGCAGGAAGAAGGCGCGACGCTGCTGGCCGGCGGCGAAGGTCGGCCCGAGGGGCTGCACGCCGGATGGTTCGTGAGGCCCACGCTCTTTACCCGAGCCACGAACCAGATGCGCATCGCGCGCGAGGAAATCTTCGGACCCGTGCTGACCATCATCCCCTACGCGGACGACGCCGATGCGATCGCCATGGCCAACGACACGCGTTATGGTTTGAGCGCCCTGGTGCTGGGCACGAACCCCGAACGGTGCGAGCGTGTGGCACGCCAGATCGATGCGGGCCGAGTGCTCGTCAACACCTTGACCCACGAGCCGCGCGCACCCTTCGGCGGTTTCAAGCATTCGGGGCTCGGGCGCGAAATGGGGCGCTGGGGCATGAGTGCGTACTTGGAACCCAAGGCCCTGCTGATGAGCGCGGGCCGAGTTTAGCAAGCAAGCGTTTTGCCCGACGCGCTCGCGGGACATCCGTGCATGTCTCGTGCGGCGCCGCGCTATCGGGCTTCTCTACCGGGTGCCGCGGCTGCCACGCCTGAATTCATCGGCCCCAGTGGCGAAACGCCGGGGCCGATTGACCCTGATCCAAGCGTCGGTCAAGGGTTCAAGGGGTCCAGCGCCTGCGACTATCAATGAAACACGCATCATGCCCGGCGTGTTTTGTAATCTTTTGTCTTCCACGGACCTTCTTATTCCGTTGCAAAAGATTACGAAGTATATTCGGCGATAGATTGCGCCGGTGCCGAACCGGATCGCAATCCAGTGTGCTGCAGGCGTTGACACAGGGCAGATCGATCGGACGGTCTCGATGGGATCAGGCGAATTGCCTTCCCGCGCGGATTGATCTGGACGACTGACTGTCGCGACGGCGACCGTGGACGAGCATGTGTCGAAGAACACAGCTTGTTTATCGACGATCCATAAACAACAGGGCCATCCACCATGACTTTCTTCACATAGCACGCCGTCGTTTCTCCCCGTCAAAAATTACGATTTTCCGCTGAACTCGATCGGCGAGGGAATGCTGTTGCCGTTCGCATGAACGCGAGCGCACATGGCAGTCGCGCATCGAATAGGTCGGCGGAGGGATCTCGCCGTCTATCGAGCCGATGATCGGCTCCGGTATGGATTGCCGTCCAGCAACGGTCACGTCGAGCAAAGTCCGTCCGGGAATCGCTCGGGACGCCGTTTCCGGCGCGGCGGCGCGCGTCTGAGCGTCGCGCACGGGCTGCCGATACGTGCGCGAACGGTCTACCGCGCCTGATCAGCCAGGCCGAGCGTCTCCGAAAATCGCCATGCCTTCATCAACGATATCGCTTCAAATAAAATAGGAATCCTCAGCATGAAAAATATTATCTTGACGTGCGCAGTCCTGGCGGCATGGGGCTGTGCGTCGCTCGCCCAGGCGGCCGACACGGCCGGATTCTGGCACGAGGTCCCTGCGTCGGCGTCGGCGGCGCTGGCGGGGCGCGGTGCGACGTCATCCGTGCCGTCTTCCTATCGCGCGGTGACGCTGGACCTGGGTCATCTCAAGACCGAACTGTCGGCGCGCGCCGCGACGACGACGGCGCTCGGGCAGGGCAGCGTCCTCGCGCTGCCGCTGCCGGAAGGCGGGATGACTTATTTCACGCTGACCGAGTCGGACGTGCTGCCGCCCGCGCTGGCGAAGCGCTATCCAAGCCTGAAGAGCTACAAGGGCGTGGACGACAAGGGCCGCCGCGCCCGTGTCGACATCACGCCGCAGGGCCTGCAAGCGGCGGTCTATGGCGACAAGGACGGCGTATGGCTGGTGCAGCCGGCCGTGCAATTGTCGGGGCGGGCGAACAAGGCCAGCGACAGCGGCGACGTGTATTGGTCCTTCCGGCGCGCAGCCTTGCCGGGCGTCTCGCCGTTCAATGAGGACGGCTTCGACAAGAACCTGCTCAACGGCGCCCGTGTACAGAAGCGGACGAGCCGAGCAGCGCCCGGCAGCGCGACCGGCGCGCGCGCGGGCGGCAACGTGATGTACGAATACCGCCTGGCGATGGCCGCGACCAGCACCTACACCAAGAGTTTCGGCGGAACGGTCGTCGATGGTCTTGCCGCGGTCGCGACCATGGTCAACCGGATCAACGAAATCTACGAGAACGACCTGGGCGTGCATCTGGCGCTGGTCCCGAGCGAGGACAAGATCATCTACACGGAAACGCGCACCGATCCATACGCGGGATTGTCTCCCGGCACCGACGCGATCAACGACAAGAACGTGAAGAACCTCGCCAAGGTGATCGGCAACAAGAACTTCGACGTCGGTCACGTGGTGGCGGGGGACGGCACCGGCGGCATGGCGTCGATCGCCAGCACCTGCCAGGACGACAGCAAGGCCGCGGGAAGCACCGGCCGTCTCGATCCTGTCGGCGACGCGTTCGCGGTCGACTACGTCGCGCATGAACTCGGCCATTCGTTCGGCTCGTATCACTCGTTCAACGCCAGGCGCAGCACGCCGGAAGAGGATGCGGTCGAACCCGGGGAAGGGTCCACGATCATGGGTTACGCAGGCGTGTATGGCGGCATCATTTCCTATCAACCGCATACCGATCCGTATTTCAACAGCAGCAGCGTCGGCATGATCCACGATTGGATCGCGAGCGCGGGCGGCAGCTGTGCGAAACGCACGCTCAACAAGAGCGGCGCGCCGTGGCTCGATCCGGAATCGCTGGTGCCGCCGGACGCGTTCACGACGGGGCGCGCGCATTACTCGGTGCCGGCGCGGACGCCATTCACGTTGAAGGCGAAGGCCGCCAAGGGCAGCGGCGCCAGCGTCCTGACCTATACCTGGGAGCAGTTCGATTTCGGCCCCGAGCAATTTGGCGAGCTGAAGGACGACGGCCAGGGACCGATCTTCCGTTCGTTCAAGCCGCACGCCGAACCCGAGCAGACTTTCCCGCACCTCGCGGCCGTGCTGGGCGACGAGCCGCTCGGCAATGGCGAGGTTTATCCGGTGACCAATCGCAAGCTCAGTTTCCGCGTCACGGTCCGGGACAACGTCGCGATGTCGCAACCGCTCGGTGTGGGACCGAATACCGCCACCGGCAACATGTACCTGAACGTGGTCGATACCGGCGGCGCTTTCGCGGTCACCGCGCCGAGAGCGAAAGTGAAATGGGCGGCCGGCTCCGGTCAGACCATCGCGTGGAACGTGGCGAAGACCGACGCCGCGCCGATCGCTTGCGCGAATGTCCGATTGGATCTTTCGCTCGATGGCGGCTACAGTTATCTGCCCGATCCGCTGCTGGCCAGCGTACCCAACAACGGCGCGGCCAAGGTCACGTTGCCGACGGTCGCGTCGAACAAGGCGCGTGTCCGGGTAAGTTGCACGGACAACGTGTTCTTCGCGGTCACGCCGACGGTTTTCACCATCGCCAAGTAACGCCCATGCAGGGTGGCGGGGTTGCGCGCGCGGCGGCGCCCCGCCAATGTTTCGCCGCGTTCGACGGACCGGGCCGATGGCCCGAGCGCGGTCCGTGCGCCGTAGCATGGGCGTTCGACGCGCGCATCGAGCCGGGCGCCGGAGCGGTTCCCGGCGCGCATGAGGCGCCGCCGAGGCGTCGCCCGCATGCGCGGCGCGGGTGGCGTCGCGCCAACCCGGAAAGCGCGGTTCGAACGCGCACATCAGTCCGTCGTTCCAGTCCGTCGTTCAGCTTGCCGAGCGCGGCGAGCAGCAGAAGCGCGCCGAACACCAGATCGGGGCGGCCGGTTTCCCGTCTGTCGCTCAGCGGGAAGCCGAGGCCGTGCGCCGCGGCGAGGCAGCGGCGGGCCGGACGGCCGCTGCGTGGGCGGCGATCGGGGCAGGGGCGAAGGATGGGCATCGCCGCGCGGTCGCCGCTTGCGGCGCAGCGGCCTGCAAGGGCGCGACGGCCGTGCCGTCGGCATGGCGTCCGCGATGCATGCAGGCGCAACGGCGAACGGCGCGCGCGTCGGGTCGCTGCGCGAACGCGTCGCGCGCGGCTCAGTCCGGGTAGGCCGGATCGATGCTGAAGTTGGCCAGCTTGAGTATCGTCCGCAAGGTTCTCGGATTGATCTCCCGCCGCGCGGCCAGCGACGACAGGATGAAATCGAGCACCTTGGCGTACTTGAGCAGCGCAAGCCAGTTGTCGAAGCTCGCCGTGTCGGCTCGCATCTGTTCCGCGATGCGCAGCATTTCCGACGACAGCGCGCGGGCCGTATCGAGTTCGATCTGTTGCTTCTCATTCCAGCTGGCCTGAGGCTGCTCGAGCAGCTTCGCCAGGAAGGCCTGGAATCGTGCGTCGGACTGGTTCGGGAGCGCGTCCATGGTTGCTCCGTTGGTCGGTTGGGCCAGGCATCGCGCCGGCGACGCCTGAGGGTTCGAATCGGCCCGTCGATCATGCCGGCGGGTCTCCGCCTCTAGCGCCGCAAAAACCGTACCCGCGAGCCGGGCGCGGGGCCGAGCGCGGCCTCGATCGGGCGCTCAGGCCCGCCGGGCGGTGCGTGTTCGAAGGAGGGCGCGGCCCGGTCGCGCGCGGCCCGAAGCCCGGCGCGCGCAAACCGCAGCAAAAGCGTTCATGGATGTAACGTGACAAAGGCGGGCGGGGCGGAACACGACCGGGGGGCGAGGTGTGGCAAGCGCATTCCGCGCCCCCGCGTCTAGGTATCTGCCCGAGGTAGCGTGAGGCGCGTCGCATACGCCCCGCGCAAGAAACCTCCCCTCGGCGTCGTGGAGGCGGGATCCGCGTTTTCATGCTGCGCGGCGAATCAAAGCGCAAGAAATGACGTCCCCCGCCGCCGCGCGCTCGCGGATTCGCACCGCCCCGCGTGCGCTCGCGTCGACGGCCTCAGAACTTGTAGGTCGTCCCCACCTGCGCGAAGCGCCCGACATCGCTGTAGAGCGAGGTGTCGTCACCCGTCGGCAGCGCCATCCACACCGGATCGAACGGCGGCTTGCGGTTGAACAGGTTGTCGATGCCCGCGTACAGCGTCCAGTGCTTGAAGCCCGTGTAGGTGAGCGTCAGGTTGAACGGGCCGTACGACGCCACGTCGCCCGCCATGCCCCGGTAGGCGTTGGGCACCAGGATCGCCTGCGCGTACGGGCCGACATACGGCCAGCTCAGGCGCGCAGTTCAGCGCCGGTCGTTCCAGTCCAGATTCGTATTGCCCTTCCAGCGCGGCGAACTGCCGCCGAACGGCTGGTTGAGCGCGCCGTTGTTGCCGGCGAAGTCGCGCGTCACGCCGCCGACCGGCATCTTGAAATGCCAGACGTGCGCCCAGTCGCCGGACAGCGTGAAGGTGCCGATGCGGGTCGCGACGGGCTGGCGGAAGGTCGCCTCGAAGCCGTCCGTGTCGAGGTACGACAGGTTCCGATCAGGCCGCAACACATAGGCGATCGAGCCGTTCGCGTTGCGGATCACCGTGGACGGATCGTTCCGGTTGACGACGGCCTGCACGTCGTCCGTGCCGATCACGTTGTCGATGTGGATCTTGTACCAGTCGAAGCCGAAGTCGAAGCCGATGTCGATGTCGCGGGTCGGCGACGCCAGGAAGCCCAGGTTGCAGTGCTTCGTGCGTTCCGGCGGCAGGCTGCGCTTGCCGGCGCGGATCTCCTCGACCACGTGGTACGCGCCCGGATTGGCCGGGTCCTGCGCATCGACCACGTCCTGCGGGCCGAAGGTGCGCGACGCGGTGTTCTCGATCAGGGGCGGCGCGCGGAGGCCGCGCGTGTAGGAGCCGTACATCGTCAGCGTGCGCACCGGCTGGAAGCGCGGCGAGAACGCGCCGCCGAAATCGCTGTAGCGGTCGTAGCGGCCCGACTGGCTGAAGGTGAGGCTTTTCAGGAGCGGGACGTCGATCTGGTCGTACACGGCGGCGACATTGCGCTCGCCGTCGACCGGCTGGATCGACGGCGAGACCAGCTGGCCGCCCGCCCAGTCCGCGCTCATGCCGACGTACCGGCTCTGGTGCAGGAACTGCGCGCCGAGACCGAGGCCCACGTTGCCCGTGGGCAGCGTGAACAGGTTCGGCGTGTGCCCCGGGCGTGCAACCCGCGTGCATCCGGCCCGCCGGCCGCATGCGCATCCGGCCGGACCCGGCAACCCGGCATGTCTCCTCGCATCGCTCCCCTGTCCCCTTATTCACGTGACGACCGCGTGACGCGCTGTCCGCAGCCCGCGCGGCGCTATCCGCGGCGCTATCGTTTACCAGTCCAACCGCCTCAAACGCTTGACGAACGACCCTGCGTCCCCTAGAAAATCCCACAGACCGATATCCCTGTCCCGAACTCGCTAAAGTCGGCCCGAACGCGGCCGATCATACCCAAGGGCGGATCGGGCGCACGGCGAGACTGCATCGCGGCGCACCGAAACGCTTTGATATTGAAATCACAGGAAATTCGTCGATGTTGGTCGGTCACTACAATCCGCAGATCGTTCTGTTTTCTCTATTGGTTGCCATTGCCGCGTCCTATACGGCGCTGGATATGGCCGGCCGCATCTCGACGGCCCAGGGAAGCGCCGCGAAATGGTGGTTGGCCGGCGGCGCATCCGCGATGGGGGCGGGCATCTGGTCGATGCACTTCATCGGAATGCTGGCCTTTTCCCTGCCGATTCCGCTGGGCTACGACCCGGGGATCACGCTGTTGTCGCTGTTGATCGGGATCGCGCTGTCGGCCTTCGCGCTCTGGCTGATCCGGCACGACACCTTGCCGGGCGCGCACCTGTGCGTCGGCGCCCTGCTGATGGGCCTCGGCATCGCCGGCCTGCATTACACCGGCATGGCCGCCATGAAGATGGCGCCGTCGATCCAGTACGCGCCGTCGCTCGTCGCGCTGTCCGTGCTGATCGCCGTGATCGCCTCGGGCGCGGTGCTGTGGATCGCGTTCAGGCTGCGCCACCACTCGTCGCGCGTCTGGCAGCTGCGCCTCGGGGCGGCGGTCGTGATGGGCGGCGCCATCGTCGGCATGCACTACACGGGCATGGCCGCCGCGCGGTTCCCGTACGGCAGCGTGTGCGGCGCCGCGGCCGACGGCCTCGACAACGGCTGGCTGGCGCTCGTCGTCGGCATCCTGACGCTGGCCGTGCTGGGCGTCGCGTTGATCATCTCGGTGCTCGATCTGCGCCTGGAATCGCGCACGCTGGTGCTGGCGACGTCACTCGCCGCCGCCAATGAGAAGCTGACCTACCTCGCCCTGCACGACAACCTGACCAAGCTGCCGAACCGCCTGCTGCTCGAGGATCGCATCGATCAGGCGATCCAGGCGGTGGACCGCAGCGGCAGCATGTGTTCGCTGATGTTCCTGGACCTCGATGGCTTCAAGGCCGTCAACGATGCTTATGGCCACTACGTCGGCGATCAGCTGCTGACCGAGGTCGCCCAGCGGATCCGCGCGCGCGTGCGCGCCAAGGATACGATCGCGCGGGTGGGCGGCGACGAGTTCGTGCTGGTCGCCGAAGTCAGCGATCCGTCGGATGCCGCCACCCTGGCCGGCAACCTGCTCGAGGCGATCCAGCAGCCGTTCCAGGCGGCGAGCCACGAGCTGCGCGTGTCGACCAGCATCGGCATCGCGATGTATCCGGGCGACGGCGCGCACCAGCGCGAGCTGCTCGCGCATGCCGACGCGGCCATGTATCACGCGAAGTCGCTGGGGCGCAATGCGTACTGCTTCTTCGAGGCGTCGATGAACGTCAACGTGCACGAGCAGCTGCAACTGACGCAGGACCTGCGCGCCGCCCTCAAGCGGCACGAGCTGGTGCTGTATTACCAGCCCAAGTTCGATGCGCCCAAGGGGCCGGTCATCGGCGTGGAGGCGCTGGTGCGCTGGGCGCACCCGACGCGCGGGATCATCGGGCCCGACCAGTTCATCCCGCTCGCGGAAAAAGCCGGCCTGATCATTCCGCTCGGCGCGTGGGTGCTGGACGAAGCGTGCCGGCAGATGCGCGCGTGGCACGACGCCGGGTACAGCCACTGGAGCATCGCGGTCAATCTGTCCGCCTCGCAATTCGCCCACGTCCACCTCGTGCAGAGCGTGCGCGAGACGCTCGAACGCCACGGCCTCGCGCCGCATTACCTGATCCTGGAGGTCACGGAATCGACCGCGATGCGCAACGCCGAGGAGAGCGTGCGGATCCTGCATCAGCTGAGCGACATGGGCGTGCGCATCTCGATCGACGACTTCGGCACGGGCTATTCGAGCCTGCTGTATCTCAAGCGCCTGCCGGCCAGCGAACTGAAGATCGACCGCGGCTTCATCCGCGATCTCGAACACGACACCGAGGACGCGGCGATCGTGTCCGCGATCGTGGCCCTGGGCCGCACGCTCAACCTCGAGATCGTCGCCGAGGGCGTGGAGACGTCGGAGCAGCAGCAGTTCCTCACGCAGCTCGGCTGCAACGCCCTGCAAGGCTATCTGCTGGGCCGGCCGATGCCCGCGGACCGGCTGATGGCGTCGGTGGCGCAGATCGAGGTGTCGGGCAGCGCGGCGTGACGGGAAGCGCTGCACCGTCGATGGTTTCGGTGCCCGGGCGCCACCCGGGGCGCGGAGGACGGAACCCCGGCGTGCCGGCCGCAGCCGGCACGGGTCGAACGCTGACGGCGTGCGTCGCCGGGCGTCGCGGCGATGCCGACGCGGCCGGGCGCGCGCCCGTCATGCCTCGCTCGCGTCCTCCGACGGTTCGGCGAGCGGCGCCCAGCTCGCCCGCTTCGACAGTCCGATGCATACCGCCACCAGCAGGACCAGCGCGCCGCTGCCGGCGAACAGCGCGTCGAGACGCGTCTGCGCGAGCCAGCCGCCCACCGCGAGCGACAGCGGCGCGACCCCGGTGGAGGCGAATGCGAGCACGCTCATCACGCGGCCCAGCATGTCCTTCCTCACCACCGCCTGCAGCCACGACAAGGCCCGCACGTTGATATAGCCGCCCGTCACGCCGAGCATGAACGTGACCGCGAGCACCGGCCAGAACGGCAGGCGGATCGCCAGCACCGCCAGCGCCGTCCCGAGCGCAAGGCAGGCCGCGAACACGGTTTCGCGCATGTTCACCACGCGCCGGCTCACGCCGGCGCCGATCATGCCGACGAACGATCCCAGGCCGGCCGCCACGAGCAGCATGCCATAGTCGGTGGATGAGCCGAAACGCTGGTGCGCCAGCGTGACCAGCCCGATCTGGGTTGCCCCGGCGGCGCTGAAATTCACGCAGGTGATGGCGATGATCAGCAAGCGCAACGAGGTTTCCCGTTGCACATACCGCAGGCCGTCGACGATCGCGCGGGCGAGGCCGCGCTCCTGCACGGGCCGGCCCCCCGTGGCGGGCAGCCGCCACAGCACCGGGGCGAGGCAGGCGAAGCTCGCGGCCACCACGCCGAGCGTCGGCGCGGCGCCCCAGCGATCGAGCGCGACGCCGATGAACGCCGCCCCGCCGAGCATGCTGACCTGTGCCGTGGATTGCGTGAGCGCGTTGGCGGCCGGGATCTGCTCGCGCTCCACCAGTTCGGGCAACAGGACCCGGATGGCCGGCGACCCGAACGCATCGGCCATGCCGAAGCAGAACACGAGCGCGTAGAGCGCCGGCAGCGGCAACGCGTGCCGCACGGTCAGCACGGCGAGCGTCGCCACGCACGCGAGCTGGACGAGGCTCGCAACCAGCAGCACGCTGCGCGCGGAGTAGCGGTCGCTGAACGCGCCGCCCACCAGCAGGAGCGCGGCGCGCGGCACCGCCAGCGTCGTCAGCACCGACCCGAGGACCACGCCCGAATGGTTCATCTGTAGCAGGAGCCAGGGCAGGGTGACCATGAAGCAGGTATCGCCGAACTGCGACATCGCGCTGGCGAGCCAGACGTTGCGAAAGCGGGTGCGTTTCAGCAGGGCCTTGATCGAGTGGTCGGGTGCGGCGGCGGTCGCGTCCTGCGCGACCTCGAGCGGGTTGGATTCCATGCAGGTACTCCCCGGTCAGAAAACGAAAGTCTGGCAGCCATGCAGGCGCTCGGCTTCGAGCCCCGCGTCCCGGCATCGTGCCACGAAGCGGTCGGACTCGACGATCTGTTTGCTCTCGGGCGTGTACTCCAGGCCCGCGACGAAGCGCAGCCACGGCTCCTGCCCCATCGCGTAGACATACGCGTGCCGGCAGCCGAACTCCTCGACGATCGACCACGCGTGTTCGCAGTCGGAGCCGGACAGGCGGCGCGAGTCGTCGTCCTTGCGGTTGATCGGCGTGCTGAGGTACGGGCCGTACAGCCAGGTCAGCGGCGCGCCGTCGCATTCCATGCCGATGAACAGCCGGTCGATCTGACCGACATGGCGCGCGATCCGGCGATACAGGATCCGGTCCTTGCAGTCGGAGTCGGCGAGGAACAGCATCCGGCGTCCTTTCAGGTCGAGGCACATGCCGTGCTTGCTCGCGATGCTGAGGTCGGCGTGCTCGCCGTAGAACGGCAGGCTCGTGAGCCAGCCGCCCGGCAGTTCGATCCGTTCGAGCGGGTCCATCACCCGCACCCGGTGATGGCCGATCGCGCGCAGCGCGAGCTTCATCGACGGGTCGGCGAGATTGTTGACGTTGTTGCGCGGCACGAGGACGGCGCCGATCCGGTTGCGCAGCTGCAGCAGCGCCTCCACGCTGAAGTGGTCCTGGTGGTTGTGCGTGAGGAACACGTAGTCGATATGGTCGGGCAGGTCGTGGAAGGTCAGGCGCGCGTTCGCGTCGTCGTGGTCCCAGGTCACGAACGGATCGATCAGCACGCTGACGTCCGCGCTCTGCACCAGCACGCACGCGTGGCCGAAGTATCGCACCCGCACCGCGTCCTCCGTGTATTCGGGGGCGTCGCGGCGCGGCGGCGTCGCGCTGAAGTAGCTGCGCAGGCGCGTGCGGGCCTCGGGGTCCGCGACGCCGAGCGCCTCGGCGATCGTCTCGAACGGCACCGGCGCGATCCGGCTTTCCGACAGCAGGTCGAAGCGCGTATCGGCGAACGGCGCGGGGATCACGAAGCGCTGTTCGGTGTCGAGGCGCGGCGTGTTGATGAAGAAGTTGCGCGCCTCGTCGCGCGTGCGGCTGAAGGCGATTTCCTGCGCGTCGGCGTGGGCCGGCCCGTCGAGGTAGACGAGATCCTCGACGATGCGCAGCGACGGATGGTTGTTCAGGTCGTAGCCGGCTTCGACGAGCCCGGCCAGCGAGGCGGGCAGGTCGGCGTACAGGTGGTCGAGGCTGAAGCCGCTTTCGTGCTTCTGCAGCCGGCGATCGAGATCGAGCAGGTCCTGCGCGAAGCCGAGCAGGTTCGCGCCGCGTTCCAGGATGTCCTGCAGCAGCGCGCGCACGCTCGCGACGTCGCGCTGGGTCAGTTCGAGGAACGCGCCGCCCAGCATCTTGGGATTGCGCGAGGCCGCCTCGTGCACGCCGGGGTTCGCGATGAAGGACTTGAGCGCCGGCAGCTGCCGGAACGCGAGATTGAGCGCCTGCTGCACCGGCGAGACAAGGTGGCCCCAGGCGTACCAGCGAAACACGAGCGGCTCGATTTTGGTGTCGCTGTCGAGAAAAACGGGCGCGGCCAGATCAGTTGCGTTCATGGATCCTCGGAGGTCGTGGATAAAGTGGCGCGGCGGCCGCGCACGCCGGGCGGCCGCCGCGTGGTTTCAGGGCAGGCGCGCGCCCGGCTCGGCATGGGCGCGCAGGCGCGGGTTCAGGACTCGCGCGATCGACGCGCGGAACGGTTCGGCCAGCATATCGAAGTGATGTGTCGGCAGGTCGTGCACCTCGAACGCGCCCGTCACGTAGGGCGCCCATGCGCGCGCCGACAACACCGGCAGCCCCTCGGCCAGCTGGCCGGCGCGGAAGAACACCAGGTCGCCGTCGAACGGCGTCGGGGCGAAAGCGTCGGCGAGCGCGTCGCTGTGCGCGAACGCGGCCAGCATCGCCGCGACGGTGCGCGTGTCGTTGACCGACAACGCGCCGCGCTCGACCAGCGCCGCCAGCATCTGCTCGCGATTCGCGGACGCGGGCCAGACGGGCGCGTCGATGCCGAAGCCGGCCAGCACGTGCGCGAGCGCCGCCTGTTCGCGCGCCGGCGCGGACGACGGATCGGCCGCGGCCCCCGCGTGCGGATACGCGTCGATCAGCGCGAGCAATGAGACCGTCGCGCCGAGCGCCTGCAGGCGCGTGGCGAGCGCGTGCGCGATCAGGCCGCCGATCGACCAGCCGAGCAGCCGATAGGGGCCGTCCGGTTGCACGCGGCGCAGCGCGGCGAGGTGGTGCTCGACCACCGCGTCGAGCGTCGGCGGCGCGCTGTCCGGCGAGGGCTCGACGGGCATCTGAAGCCCGTAGACCGGGCAGTGCGCGTCGAGGTGGCGCACGAGGCCCGCATAGCACCACGACAGGCTGCTCGCGGGCGGCAGGCAGAACAGCGGCGCGCGCGCGCCGGTGACGCGCAGCGGCAGGAGCGGCGGCAGCGGGCCCGCGTCGGCGGCGTGGTCGAGCCGGCGGGCGAGGCCCGCCGCCGTCGGCGCTTCGTACAGCGCGCGGATCGGTACGCCGGTGTTGAGCGTCGCGCGGATCCGGCCGGCCAGCCGGACGGCGCGCAGCGAATCGCCGCCGAGATCGAAGAAATTGTCGTCGACGCCGAGGTGGTCCAGGCCCAGCACTTCGGCGAACAAGCCGGCGAGCACGGTCTCGCGCGGCGTGCCCGGCGCGCGGCCCACCGCCGCGCGCCCGGGCGCGGGCAGCGCGCGCCGGTCCAGCTTGCCGTTGGGCGTGAGCGGGATGGCGTCGAGCACGACGAACGCGGCCGGCACCATGTAGTCGGGCAGCCGCTCGGCCGCCGCGCGGCGCAGCGCGGCGGCGTCGAGCGCGGCCTCGGCGCGCGCGCCGACCACGTAGCCGACGAGCGAGCGATGGCCGCCCTCCGTCTCGTGCACGTTCACGCGCGCCTGCGCGACGCCGGGCAGCGCGGCGAGCACGGTCTCGACGTCGTCGAGCTCGATGCGGAAGCCGCGGATCTTGACCTGGGCGTCGGTGCGGCCGACGTAGTCGAGCCGGCCGTCGTCGCGCCAGCGGACGAGGTCGCCCGTGCGGTACATGCGCGCGCCGGGCTCGAACGGGTTGGCGACGAAGCGCGCGGCGCTCAGGCCCGCGTGCGCGAGATAGCCGCGCGCGAGCCCGGGGCCGGCGAGATACAGTTCGCCGACGACGCCGGGCAGGACCGGCCGCAGCCGCGCGTCGAGCACGTAGGCGTGCGTGTTCCAGAGCGGCCGGCCGATCGACGGCGGGCCGTCGCCCGCGATCGCGGCGAAGCAGGCGTCGATCGTGGTCTCGGTCGGGCCGTAGAAGTTGTAGCCGCGAATGCGTTCGAAGCGCTGCAGCGCGCGCCACTGCGCGGCGCCGATCGCCTCGCCGCCGAGCATGACGTTGGTCGGATAGGGGCTGTCCGGATGCAGCAGGCCGTTGTCGAGCAACTGCTCGAAGTAGCTGGGCGTCAGGTCGACGCAGTGGATCCGCTCGTCCTGCACGTAGCGGGCGAGCGCCTCGCCGTCGCGGCGCAGCGCGTCGTCGACGACGTGGACCTCGTGGCCCGCGGCGAGCCACAGCAGGCTTTCGATCGACGTGTCGAACGCGAACGGCGCGGTCAGCGCGAAGCGCAGCCGCGTCGCGCCCGCCGCGATCCGCTCCGCCTCGAAGAACGCGTCGCGATTGTGGTGGAACAGGTGGCCGATCGCCGCATGCGGGATCATCACGCCCTTCGGCTTGCCGGTCGAACCCGACGTGTAGATCACGTAGGCGAGCTGTTCCGGGCGCACGCGCACGGCGGACAGCGGCGCGTCGGGCGGGGCCGCGCGCCATTGCGCCGCGGTGGCGGGGGCGTCGAGCGCGAGCTGCGGGACGCCGGCCGGCAGGCGGCCGCCCAGTTCGGCGAGCGTGACGAGCAGCACGGGACGCGCGTCGTCGACGAGGTCCGCGAGGCGGCGCGCCGGATAGTCGACGTCGAGCGGCAGGAACGCCGCGCCCGCCTTCAGGACGGCCAGTTCGGCCACGATCATGTCGTCCGAGCGCGGCAGCGCGAGCGCGACCCGTTGCTCCGGTTCCACGCCCTGCGCGAGCAGCACGTACGCGAGGCGGTTGGCGCGCGCGTCGAGTTCGGCGTAGTCGAGCCGGCGCTCGCGATGCACGAGCGCGACCGCCTCGGGCGTGCGCGCCGCCTGCCGCGCGAACGACGCGTGCAGCAGCGTGTCCGGCACCGCGTGCGCGGTGGCGTTCCAGTCGCGCAGCACCGTGTGCTGTTCGTCGGCCGTGAGCAGGTCGGGGAGCCGCACGGGCGCATCGGCGTCCTGCGCGAGCACGCGCAGGACCTCGCCGTAGCAGCGCGCGTAGCGTTCGAGCGTCGCGCGCGAGTAGGCCGCCTGATGGCCGGTGATCTGGCCGTGCAGATCGGCGCCGTCGGGCTGGAAATCGACGCCGAGGCTGAAGCTCGTGTCGCCCGCCGCGCCGAGGTTGTCGCGCGCGTGGGCGGCCAGCTCCCCGAGCGCCTCGTACGCATGGAAGTGCGTGTAGTTGAACAGCACCTTCAGGCACGCCGGGTCGTCCGCGTCGCGCAGGATGCTCGGGAGCGGGTAGTGCCGGTGCGGAAACAGCGCGCGCTCGGCGTCGACGACGCGTTCGAGCAGCGCGGCCCAGCTCGGCGCGTCGACGCGCAGCCGCAGCGGCACGGAGTTCAGGAACAGCCCGATCTGCCGGTCGCCGTCGGCGGCCTCCGGCCGGCCGTTCGTCACCAGCGCCGTCGCGACGTCGACGCCGCCCGTCAGCACGCTCAGCGCGGCCAGGTGGGCCGTCAGCAGCACCGACTTGAGCGTGGTCTTCGCGTGGCGGGCGAGCCGGTTCAGTCCGTCGGCCGTGCCGCGCGCGATCGTGATGGGCACCTGCGTTTCCACGGAGCCGGCGGGCGCGGCCGAGGGCGAGGCCGAGGCCGAGGGTCGGCTGCCGTCCGCGCGGCCCTGCGGCTCGCGGCCCTGGAAATCGCGCAGATGATCGAGCCAGAACGCGCGGCTCGGCGCGGACGCGAGCGCCGCGCGTTCGAGCGCGATGTAGTCGCGGTAGTGGGCCGCGAGCGGCGCGCTGTCGAGCCGCTCGCCGTCCAGTTCGGCCTGGTAGCGCTGCAACAGTTCGGTGACGAGGTTCGCGTGGCTCCAGCCATCGAGGATCGCGTGATGGAAGTCGAGCGTGAGACAGAACTGCGCGTCGGACAGCCAGTGCACCTGCGCCGCGAGGAGCGGCGCGGCGGTCTTGTCGATCGCGCGGCCGGCCGCTGCGCGCAGCCAGTCGTCGAGCCGGGCGGCCTGGGCGTCGGGCGGCATGCCGCGCAGGTCCTGCACCGCGAGCGGAATGACGGCGCTTTGCTGCACGAGTTGCAGCGGCGCGCTGTAGGCGTCGAGATCGAAGCGCGTGCGCAGCATCTCGTGGCGGCGGCACAGCGCGCCCAGCGAGTGTTCGAGCGCCGGCCGCGAGAAGCGCAGCGGAATCCGCGCCGGAAACACCTCGTGGTACAGCGTCGAGCCCGCCTCGTAGTCGCTGTGGAAGATCATGCCCGCCTGCAGCTGGCTCAGCGGATAGGCGTCCTCGATGTCGTCCGGCAACTTGCGCCGGTCCTCGTCCGAGATCAGCGCGAAGCGCTCGACGCGGTCCGCGGCCGCGCCCGTCGCGCCGGCGGCGATCCGGGCGAGCGCCGCGACGCTCTGGTGGTCGAACAGGTGCGAGACGTCGAAGACGAAGCCGCGCGCCTGCGCGCGCGACTTGAGCTGGATGGCGAGGATCGAATCGCCGCCCAGATCGAAAAAGCTGTCGTGCACGCCGACCTGCTCGAGGCCGAGCACGTCGCAGAACAGGTCGGCGAGCGCGCTTTCCGCCTCGGTGCGCGGCGCGCGATCCGTCGACGCGCCGAAGTTCGGCGCGGGCAGCGCCTTGCGGTCCAGCTTGCCGTTGGGCGTGAGCGGCAGGCGCTCCAGCAGCACGATCGACGCGGGCAGCATGTGGTCCGGCAGCGTCTCGGCCAGATGGCGCTTCAGTTCCTGGATGAACGCGCGCGCATCGCCGTTGACGTCCGGGTGGTTGCTGAACGTCGACAGGCGCGCGTGGGCGGGGCCCGTCGCCCGGTAGTGGCCGATGGGGATCGCGCCGTCCAGCGCGGTCGGCGCGATCAGCAGCAGGTCGAAATCGCTGCCGTCCGTCTGGGTCGACCAGGTGGGGATCGCGACATAGCCGAGCGCCTCGCCGAGCCGGCAGGCGGTTTCCGGATCGAGCCCGATCTGGGCTGCGGCGTCGGCGTCCGTCCCGGGATGCGGATCGGCGAGCGCGCCGTCGCGCAGCGCGCGCATCGCGTCGAGTTCGCCCAGCACGCGGCGGTTCGGGATGCCGCTCACCCGCAGCAGGCGCGGACGGTCCGCGCGCAGGCGGCCGTCGAGCGCGTCGGCGTCGGCCAGTCCGGGGCCCCAGGCGAGCGTCGGGGCGTCCGCGAGCGACAACGGCTGCGCCGGCCGCTTGTGCAGCACGACCTCGTACCGGTAGCGCGACAGCTCGTTGTGATGCGCGCCCCGCTTGAACTGGATGTCGATGCCGACCGGCTCCTCGAAACGCTCGCGCAGCTGCAGGAAGAAGCGCGGGTCGAGCAGCAGCTCGCGCTCGTTCAGCAGCAACTGGGCGATGAGTTGCCGCACGCGGGCCGGATCGGCGTCGCGTCCCGACCTGCAAAGCGCGACGGCGGACGCGAAGCAGGGCAGCAGCTGCAGATTGCGCAGATCGCCGAGGAAGATCCGGCCGCCCGGCGCGAGGAGGCGCATCGCCTGTTCGATGACGTCGGTCAGGTAGGCCGCGTTCGGGAAATACTGGACGATCGAATTGAGGACGATCGTGTCGAAATAGCCCGCCGGCAGCCCCGTGAAATCGTGGGCCGGCTGGTGCCGCAGCGTGACGCGCGAGTGCAGCGCGTGGCCCGCGAGCGTGTCGCCGAGCCGGGCGATGGTCGGCGCGGAGAAGTCGGTGCCCCAGTACGCCTCGCAGCGCGGCGCGAGCTTCCACATCAGCAGGCCCGAGCCGACGCCGATCTCGAGCACGCGCGACGCGCGCAGCGCATCGATCCGCCGGACCGTCGCGGCAAGCCACTCGCGCATCTGCTCGACGGGAATCGGCTGGCTGTCGTAGCTGCTGTTCCAGCCGCGGAAATCCTCCTCGTCGTCGCGCGCCGACGGGGCCGCGTAGAGCGTGTCGTACAGCGATTGCCAGCCGCTCAGCTGCGCGCCGTCGCGGCGCGCGTCGGGCGCGTCGCCGAGGTCGTCGCGCACCACGTAGGCGACCAGCTGCTTGCGGCCCGGCTGGTCCTCGCGCGCGATCACGGCGGCCTGGCCGACCTGGGGATGGCGCGTGAGCCGCGCCTCGATCTCGCCCAGTTCGATGCGCAGGCCGCGAATCTTGACCTGATGATCGGTGCGGCCGAGGAAGTCCAGCTGGCCGTCGCTGCGCCAGCGCACGAGGTCGCCCGTCCGATAGAGGCGCTCGCCCGGCGCGCCGTGCGGATGCGCGACGAAGCGCTCGGCCGTCAGCGCGGGCCGCCCCAGGTAGCCGCGCGCGAGCCCGGGCCCGCCGATGTACAGCTCGCCCGGCACGCAGGCCGGCACCGGCTGCAGCGCGGCGTCCAGCACGTAGACGCGCGTGTTGTCCATCGGCGCGCCGATCGGCACCCGCGCATCGACGTCGAACGGCGCGCGCATCGGATAGCAGGCGGCGAAGGTCGTGGTCTCGGTCGGGCCGTAGACGTGCACCACCTCCGTCTCGGGGCACTGGTCGAGCACGCGCTGGAAGGCGGCGGGCGAGGCGGCCTCGCCGCCCGTCCAGACGGTGCGCACGCGCGCGAAGCAGGCGGGCCGCTCGTCGGCCAGGAGGCGGAACAGCGCGGTCGTCAGGAACAGCGCCGTGACCGCGCGGCGTTCGATCACGTCGGACAGTACGTGGATGTCCGCCCGGCCCGGCGGCGCGATCACGATCTCGCCGCCGTGCAGCAGCGGCACCCAGATCTCGTAGGTGGAGGCGTCGAACACCTGCGGCGAATGCAGCAGCACGCGCTGCTGGTCGCCCGTGCGCCAGCGGCGGTCGAGCGCCAGCTCCGCGACGTTGCGGTGGCTGATCGCGATGCCCTTGGGCTTGCCGGTGGAGCCGGACGTGTACATCACGTAGGCCAGGTGGTCCGGGTCGACGGCGACCTCGGGCGCGTGAGCCGGCTGGCAGCGCAGCGCGATGTCGGCGTCGAGCGCGACGGCGGCCCGCGTGCGCGCGGGCAGGCGTTTCGCGAGCGCCTGCTGCGTGACCACCACCGAGGTGGCGGTTTCGTCGAGCATGTAGGCGAGGCGCTCCGGCGGATTGTCCGGATCGAGCGGCAGGTACGCGGCGCCCGCCTTGAGGATGCCCAGGAGGCCGACGAGCAGGTCGAACGAGCGCTCCACGCACAGGCCCACCAGCGTGTCGGGGCCGACGCCGTAGCCTTGCAGATGATGGGCGAGCCGGTTCGCGCGCGCATCGAGTTCGGCGTAGGTGAGGGCGGCGTCGCCGACGCGCGCGGCGCATGCGTGCGGCGCGCGCGCGACCTGGTCCGCGAACAGGTCGATCAGGGTGCGCGGCGCGCCGGGGCGCGCGGTCGCGTTCCAGTCGACCAGCAGGCGGCGTCGTTCCGCGGCGTCGAGCAGCGCGATGTCGGCGACCGGCCGTTCCGGCGCGCGCGCGACGCCGTCGAGCAGGCGCGTGAAGCCGGCCGCGATGCGCGCGAGGGTCGTCGCGTCGAACAGGTCGGCCGCGTATTCGATCACGCCGTGCAGGCCGTCCGGCGCACCGTCCTCGCGCGCGGTCTCGGTCAGCGCGAAGAACAGGTCGAACTTCGCGGTGCCGGTCAGGATCTCGCGTTGCTCGACGTGCAGTCCGGGCAGCGCGAAGCTCGGCCGGCCGGCGTTCTGCAAGGTCAGGTTGACCTGGAACAGCGGATGGTAGGCGCGCGAGCGCGTCGGATTGAGCGCGTCCACCAGCCGCTCGAACGGCAGGTCCTGGTTCGCATAGGCCGCGAGCGCACGCTCCCGCACCTGCTCCAGCAGCGTCAGGAAATCCGGGCGGCCGGCCGTGTCGACCCGCAGTACCCAGACGTTCACGAAGAAGCCGATCAAGTCGTGCAGCGCGTCGTCGGTGCGGCCGGCGTTCGCGCAGCCGAGCGGGATGTCGGCGCCGGCGCCGAGCCGCGTCAGCAGCGCCGCGAGCGCGGCCTGCAGCGCCATCGACAACGTCGCGCCGCGTTCGCGCGCGAGCGCGAGCAGGCGCGCGTGGGTGGCGGCGTCGATCTGGAACGCGTGGTAGCCGCCCCGATAGCGGGCGATGGCCGGACGGGGCCGGTCGAACGGCAGTTCCAGGTAGTCCGGCAGGCCGGCCAGCGCGTCGCGCCAGTAGGCCAGCTGGCGCGCGCCCGTGCTCTCCGGATCGCGTTCGTCGCCGAGCAGCTCGCGCTGCCACAGCGCGTAGTCGCCATATTGGATCTCGAGCGGCTGCCAGTCCGGCGCCCGGCCGTCGCGGCGCGCGGTGTAGGCCGCGACCAGGTCGCGCGCGAGGATCGACAGCGAATAGCCGTCGCTCGCGATGTGGTGCATCAGCAGCAGCAGCGTCGCGTCGTCGGGGGCGCGGCGCAACAGCGCCGTGCGGAACGGCAGGTCGTCGGCCAGCGCGAAGCAGTACCCGGCCGCCTCGTGCAGCCGCGCCTCCCGCTCGACGTCGTCGGCGACGGTCGAATCGGTATGGATGAAGCGCGCGCGCGCGTCGTCCGGGTCGAGCACGTGCTGGATCGGCTCGCCGTCGTCGGCCGCCGCGATCAGCGTGCGCAGGCTTTCGTGGCGCGCGATCACGTCGTGCAGCGCGGCGTGGAGCGCCGCCGCGTCGAGCGCGCCGCGCAGCCGCAGCACGAGCGGCATGTTGTAGGTCGGGCTCGGGCCTTCGTAGCGGTCGATGAACCATAGACGCTGCTGGGCGTGCGAGAGCGGCAGCGTGTCGAACTCAGTCGTGCTCATGACGAACTCCGTGTCCGGGGGTCGGGCGGGCGCGGCGGGCGCGCAGCGCCGGCCGGTGCGTGGCGCCGTGCTTCGCGAGGCGGGGCGCGAGCGCGGCGATGGTCGGGTTTTCGAACAGCGTGCGGATCGGCAGTTCGAGGTCGAGCGTCGCCCGGATGCGGGCGATCAGCCGCACGGCCAGCAGCGAGTGGCCGCCGAGATCGAAGAACGAATCGTCGAGGCCGACGCGCGGCAGGTCGAGCACCTCGGCGTAGAGCGCGGCGAGCGTCCGTTCGTGCGGCGTGTCCGGCGCGCGGAACGCGCGCGCCGTGAAATCCGGCGCGGGCAGCGCGCGGCGATCGAGCTTGCCGTTCGGCGTCAGCGGCCAGGCGTCGAGCACGACGATCGCGGCGGGCACCATGTAGTCGGGCAGCGGCACCGCGAGCGCGCGGCGCAAGGCGGCCTCGTCGAGCGCGGCGCCGTCGTGCGGGAACGCGTAGCCGATCAGCCGGCGCTGGCCCGGCGCATCCTCGCGCACGACGACCGCGCCGCGGGCGACGCCGGGCTGCCGCGCGAGCATGGCCTCGATCTCGCCCAGCTCGACGCGGAAGCCGCGCAGCTTGACCTGGTGGTCGGTGCGGCCGAGATAGTCGAGTTGTCCGTCGCGCCGCCAGCGCGCGAGGTCGCCCGTGCGATACATGCGCTCGCCGCGCGTGAACGGATTGGCGATGAAGCGTTCGGCGGTGACGCCGGGGCGATCGAGGTAGCCGCGGGCGAGCCCGTCGCCGGCGAGGTACAGCTCGCCGGCGACGCCGACGGGCACGGGTTGCAGCGCCGCGTCGAGCACGTAGGCGCGGGTGTTGCCGATCGGCTTGCCGATGGGCGCGGAGGCGTCGTCGACATCGGCGCACAGCGACCAGATGGTGGTTTCCGTCGGGCCGTAGAGGTTCAGGGGCGGCGTCGCGTCGTGTCGCAGGAACGCGGCCAGATCGGGCGACAGCGCCTCGCCGCCGCACAGG
The DNA here is from genome assembly GCF_058803765.1 of Burkholderia sp. GW821-FHT14F03. NCBI lineage: Bacteria > Pseudomonadati > Pseudomonadota > Betaproteobacteria > Burkholderiales > Burkholderiaceae > Burkholderia > Burkholderia sp. GW821-FHT14F03. The sequence goes on along the minus strand of NZ_JBXAPG010000011.1, from coordinate 972 downwards.
ATGCGCAGCCCGGGCGACGGCTGCCAGCCGGCCTCGCGCAGCATTTGCCAGGTGGCCGGGGTGGCCTGCATGACCTGCGGCCGGGCCGTTTCGACCAGCGTGCGCAGGGCCGGGCCGTCGACGCTCGTGTCGCGCGGGACGAGTTGGACGCGGGCGCCCTGCACGAGGGGCAGGTACAGCTCCAGCGCCGAGATGTCGAACGAGACCGGCGTGCAGGCGAGCCAGAGGCCGGGCTCGGCCAGGCCCGGCTGCCGCTGCATGGCGTGCAGGAAGTTGCCGAGGCCGTGGTGGCGGACGACGATGCCTTTCGGGCGCCCGGTGGAGCCGGAGGTGTAGATCACGTAGGCCGGGTTCTCCGCGAGCAGCGGGCTCGTGCGCTCGTCGTCGCGCGGGTTGGAGGCGTCGTTGCCGGAGGCCGGCAGCTGATCCATCAGCCATTGCGCGAGCGAGAGCGGGCGCTGGGGCGCAGCAGTGCTGTGGGTGAGCAGCAGCGCCGGGCCGGCGTCGTCGAGCATGTAGGCGAGGCGCTCGGGCGGGTAGTCGGGATCGAGCGGCAGGTAGGCCGCGCCGGATTTGAGCACGGCAAGCAGCGCGACGACGAGGTCGAGCGAGCGCGGCAGCGCGACGGCGACGCGTTGTTCGGGGCCGAGGCCGGCGTCGATCAGCTGGTGGGCGAGCCGGTTGGCGGCCGCGTTGAGCTGCGCGTAGGTCATCGAGGCGTCGCCGCAGACGATCGCGACGGCGTCGGGGGTGCGGGCGACCTGTTGCTCGAAGAGATGCGGCAGCGTGGCGTCCGGAACGGGCTGCGCGGTGTCGTTCCAGTCGATCAGCAATTGCCGGCGTTCCTGCGCGTCGAGCAGGTCGATCTCGCCGAGCGGTTGATCGGGCCGGGCGACGATGGCGCGCAGCAACTGCTGCAGGCGGCGGGCCAAGGTGTCGATCGTGGCGCGGTCGAACAGGTCGGCGGCGAAC